>JBBSUS010000089.1:0-7504 GCA_038234195.1 Hyphomicrobiales bacterium
ATGAGGGTGCGCCGCGAGCTGCGTCAGTCTGGATCGTGGCAGATGCAATCATGCGTCGACCCTGGCCTTCTCCATCCGAAACCGGCTTTGGACAAAGGGGTGTGATCACATGCATGTCGTCTCGCGGCGACACTCATCAGCAAAGCGCTTGAAGACAGCGTTGACGTCTCTCTTCCACCAGACGGCGTAGGTGGCGCCCATCGCGTCTTCATGGTCATTCTCGACCATCGTGGCAGGCCGTGGAGAATACGGGCACTCCCGCATCACGACGTCGATCACGCTCGACGAAAGCCCCATTTCTGCGCCTATGCGCTTTTTAATGCGGGTGATCGGTTCGGCATTTGTCGGGCAAGATTTCACCACGCTCTGGAACTGCTTGATCTGCTCCACTTCGACCGTGATGGCTTTGATCTGACGATCTTGCTCTGCGGATCGCCGTTCGGCCGCGACCTGCATCTGCGCCATCTGCAGAAAGCTCTCAGCGGCCGTGAGCTGGCGAGGCGGCTCAAGCTGCGGGGCCGATTTAGCGAAGTAGGTGTCTTCCAGCCTTTCGTAGATCGACCATGCCATCTCCGTTTCGAGAATTTTAGCATGGCGAGCAATGCCGCGATCGGTCCACAGGTACAAAACTGAGGCGAACTTGGAAGCCACACCGCTGAAAGCGGGTTGCCTCTTCAGCTCCTTCAGTTCTGCCCCGGCCACTTTGAAGAAATGCTTCCCCTCCTCAAACCTCTCACGATTCCTGGAGTAATTCTCCTGAAGCCGTTTCGCATCATCGCCGAACGCCTTTGCAGCGAGATCCGTTGGTAGGACTCGGTGCCCCTGATAAGTCAGCGGCTCCATCGTATCGACCTCAATCGGCTCGACGGCGAAATGCTTCATGCTGAGGCTCATCGTCCTATTCTCCGTTTGGTTTCGACAATGACGGGCCGCTTGCCGGCCTGGTGTTTCGTGAAGGTCTCGTTTTGAAGGCGGCGGTCCTCTGCGGCGCGGCGCTCGCGGAACGTGTCGGCGCCGATGACCCTCGCGATCCTGGCGTCCGCGCTCTCCGGTTCGGCGGTAAAGGCGGTGATGTCCGGTTCGCGCTTCTTCACCATCGTCAGGGCCGCAGAAAGCGCCTCCTGGAAGGTCGGATAGATCGCAATGCGACCGTCATCGGATTTCAGATATCGCGGGCGCTTATGGCCCTGCAGCGCGTATTCCGCCGCATAACCCCGGCCCCACGGCCAAGCCCATGCGTGCGTCTTTCCGGGCTCGTACCGCATCAGAACAACTCCGGTGCCGCGCGGCGCTCGCTGACATACCTTGTGAACCGGCCCTCGAACTTCACGAACTCCCGCACGTTCGAATTTCCATAGCGGACCTTAACGGCGCCGATTTCGGCCATGCCCTCGGGATCGCGGGGCTCGTCGCTGAAGGACCGGCGAAGCATGAAGCGCTTGCGGATCTGCTCGGCTTCCTTCTCGTCCTTCGCTATTGAGAGCTGCTCGTCTCGCCATCGCTCGGGCCGGTAGATCGTCAGGATCGCGTCGTAGTCCTCTTTCGCCGTCTCGCCGCCAAACAAGTCTTCCGCGATCGGCCGAGGGACATAACGAGAGAGGCCCTTCGAATTGCGCTGGTTCACGTACAGCACCGCGCCGCCGATTTCTTCGGCCAAGGCCTTCCCTGCTCCGTTCACGGCGCCGGCAATGCGTCCCTCGTGGGCCTTTGCGTCTTCCGGCACGACCTTGCGGTTGTGGTCAAGGATAAACAGCGGGGTCGGCATTTCGACGCCCATGATCTGATGCCGCTTTCGCTCGCTGTCAGCCCAGCGCTTCACCATCGAAGAGATGACGCCGATCTTGACGTTCGCGACCTTCTTGACGCCCATCGGCAGCGCCATGAGCTTATCGCGGGCAGCGACCATCAGCTTGGTCTCGGCATCGCGGATCGTCTCCCGCTCGCCAGGCTTGTGCCTACGCGCTTGCGAAACCGATATGCCGGTCTCCTGACTGACCATCTGGAGCGCAACCTGCCCCTCGGTCTGGTCGAATGAGACGAGGAGAACCGGGTTGCCGTTGTCGATCGCCGTGCGCGCGCATTGGAGCATCAGGGACGTCTTGCCCTCGCCGGATGCGCCGAGCAGCCCGTAGAGATTGCCGGCTTGGAAATCGTCCTCTTGCAGGACGTCGGCGATCTCCGGAAGAGGGAATGGCACCCCGGCCGCGCCCTTGGATCGGGGCTCGAATATGCGAGCCATCATCCCGTCGAGCGAATCGCCCCACGACTGGTCGACCTTCATTTTCGGAGCGAGCGAGCGCAGCGCCCCGGCGTCTTCCTCCATCCGGCTGACGATCTCCATCAGCGAGACTGACGTCCCGCGCGTCAGGAAGGCCTTTGCTGTCTCATGGCAGCGGCGGGCTCCTTCGCGCTCGACATGGCTTTCGAGGACACTGATCGCGTAATCCTTAGCCAGAGAGGCAGGGAGCGCGCTGGAAACGAGCCGAGCGAGATATTGCGGCACGGTGGTGTGTTCGTTGATCACCCGCCCAGATAGGAATGGCGCCAGTGTGATCGGGTCCGCCTTACGGCCCCTGGCGACCATGCCGCGGATCGCATCGAAGATCTCGCCGTGGAGTGGTTCGCCGAAATGCGCCGGCTCAAGAAACGCCACGTTCGCGAGACAGCCGTTATCCATCAGGCAGGCGCCTAAAACTGCAACCTCGCCATCAAAATTGACCGCGGCTCCATAGTCGAGGGGCGACTGGTCCGTCACGCGGCCACCTCGTCGCGCTTGAGCAACTGGACGCGGACATGGCCTTTGAGATCGCAACGCAGGCGCATGACGTCGCCGCGCTCGGCAAGCCGGGTCAGCGCGTGGTCGATGCGAAGGTCGGTGACGTCGAGCTTCTTGCCGATGAACTGGAGATCGAACATCGGATCGTTTTTGCCGTCCTTCTCCATCGCCGCTTTAAAGATCGCCAGCATCTTGTCCGCAGTGGCGTCGACGGCCTTCGGATCGACGGGCGGTGTCGGATCGAACCGGGGCACCAGGCGAACGGACGCCGTGGAGACTGTGACCGGCGCCGGCGCGCTGGGCTCGATGCGGGCGGGCGGAAACGAACCTCCAATTTCGGAAACCCGATAGGTGCGGCCGGTGGCCTTGAGAATGCGGCGCGCGGCGATGAGGCGCTTTGCCGAATTGCCGGACTCGTCGCTGCCGATGCCCGTGATTTCCGCCGCAGCGCCGATCGTCAGCCCGCAGATGCCGTTCCGGCCGACGTTCTTCCGCATCACGTTCAAGATGCGCTGATCGTCTTCGGTGAGGCCGGACGTCTCTGGGGTGATCGTTACGCGCTTTGGCGGCGGCGGCGCGTCGGCTTCCGCAATGCGGGCCTTGAGCCGTTCGATGAGAGTGGCGTAACGCTCGGTCGGAACATCGGAAATACAGCCGGCGCCGATGCGCAGATCATCCATCGCAACGCGGAGGATTAGCGCCGAGTCCTTGCGCTTGAAGAGCAGCCCGAGGATGGTTTCCCGTGCTTCGCCGCGCTCTGTCTCGTCATCGATGTCCTCGACCGCATCGCCACCGGCGCCAACCCCAACAACTGGATCTGGACGAACCGCGCTATCCTCTGCCGTCTCGTCACCAGCGGTTCCTTCGGGTTGATCGACCTGGGGACCGGGCGCGTCATCCACGGCGGGCGATGGGGCGGCGGGCTGCGCTTCGGCGGATTGTACGCTTTGCGCCGGTTGTACGTTTTCAGCCGCGCCGATCGCGGCGAGGAGTTCCGGAGACGCGCCTTCCAGTGCTTCATGATAGGCCCGGCCGTGCTTGATGATTTTCTGAAGCTGCTGATCTTCGCGCTCGTAGACCAGCAGCGCGTTGCGGGCGGATTCGCGGTCTGAATGGATTTGCGCCTGCCGTTCGGCCGCGGTTGCGAGGATGGTCGATAGAGAGGTCATGCCGCAGTCCTTTCCTGTTCGGCGCGATGCCTGATCATCTTGAAGGCGTCGGTGTTCTGGGCCGCGATCGCGACCCCGACGGCGTCGGCTTGGTCATCCGACGTGACGGTGATGTGCTCGCGGGCGCACTGCTCACGGACGGCGCGCTTCCAGTCCTTGCGTGCCCAGCCGGCGCGGCGTCCGAAGCCGAGGAACGAAGTTCGCCAGGTCACCGGGGCGATCATGACGAAGGGAATGTCCTTCCAGCCGCAGATGCCGGCGATGGAGCCGACAAGCTGGTTCGACGAGATCACGGCGTTCAGCCCGCCGCCGCCCTCTACAACCTCTTCCTCGCCCATCATCTTCACCTTGCGGCGCGCGGCGGGCTGGGTGCGGATCGGCATTTCGATCGCGACGAGATCGGGGCGCCCGGCCTTGAGGATCATTCCGAAGGCGCGGGCGAGCGTGGCGGCCTTTTCCTCGTAGGTGCCGCCGACTGCTTTGAGGACTCCGGCGCGGATGGCTGACGGGCTGCGCGAAGTCTCGAAAATCGCGTAGCCAGTCGCCTGCGCAACATCGAGGCCGATAATCAAGGGCATCAGGCGGCCTCATCGTATTTCGAGGTTTCGTTGCACCACGATGTCCAACCCGGCCGCGTCGAACGCGCGAAGAGTTCGAGGATGCGCGCATCCGGCCCGGCGTAGGTCTCAACGCGATCGCGGAATACCTCCGGCTTTCGCGAATGTTCGCGCCGCGGCTCGACGATGATCTGATGGACCGCCTTGCAAGCACGTTTTGGACTGCCGCGCCGACCAAGGATGACAAACTCGGCATTCTGTCGTGTCGTGTGCCCCATGCCTTTGACGAAGTCGGCCGCCGAAACAGGAAGAGCGAACAATCGTGCCTGGCCGGCATCCTTCTTAGATTTGATCCAGACGAATGCCATCGCTGAAGGACGGAAGCCCCATGCCTCAAGGACACGAGTATGATCGCCACGAACCAGACACGGCCCGGTGATCCAGAGAAAGCAGTGAGCGTCTCGCGCCACGCGATCGGCCACCGGAAGCGAGCATATCCAGTCGAGCCCTTGCGTCTCGTAGTGCCGTTCCGCTGAGCGCCCCTTGCCCTTGTCGGAAAAGACCTCGTAGGACCACGGCGGATCGGCGCACACGACATCGAAGGGACCAGCCGGCAGTTCCATCAGGCCGCCCCGCCAGCTGACCGGCCACGATCCGTCAGCCAGAACCGAGCGACCCGGCCGACGCGGTGGTAGGCGACGAGCCCCATGCGGGAGAGATGATCGCAGAGAACCCGCTGGTCGCGCTTGTTCTGGACGACGAAGCTGGATGCCTCGGGGAACTGCTCGTGGCGCGATGCCAGTTGCGAGACGATACGGATTTGGGTTGGCGTGAGGGTCATGCCGCCGCCTCGTCGTTCGCGTCGTCGTCGAGGTCGCCGCCTTCATCGGAGCCCTTGATGACCTCGGCGGTGGCGGCGGCCTGCTCACGATCGGCAATGAGTTCGTCCATCACCGACTTGCCGAGGTGCCAGCCACGGCTCCAGTCTTCATGGTCGACGGTGGCCGGCGCGAACGGGCTCTTGTTCGGTTCGTCATCCATGCCGGCGATCTTGCCTTCCATGAACGCCTGGGTTTCGCCGCTGCCGGCCTTCTGCGGGAACATGTCGAATTGCCCGTCGGGTGTCGACGACCACGACACCGCCTCGCTCTTGGCCTGCATTTCGGCCCGGATCTTCTCCTCGCCTTCCGGGGTCTCCATCGCGATCATCGTCTTGATCTGGAGAAGGCCGTTTTCGCCGAGGTCGGACTTGAGCACCTTGCAGGCGTTCCGCACCGCGGCGTCGGCTTCCTTCTTGACGGCCATCTTGGCGCGATAGATGCGGCGGTGCATCAGCGCGAGCGCCTGCCGCTGATCGTTCGTCATCGGCCCGGAATTGTGCCCGGCCTGGGCATTCTCATTCGATGCGGTTGCTGTTTTCGCCATGGGTCATGCGCCTCCTTGAGCGCCGGGGTTGGATAGGGTTCGGAGAGCCGCAGCCGGGGCCGCAGCTTCCTCGCAGGCTTCCGTGGGGGATGGGTGTTCGGGTGATGGGGTGGAGAGCGGGGCGGTCATGCGGTGGCCCTCGCCTGATTGGCGGCGAGGATCGCGTTGCCGATCGGAACGATGACTTCGGGCGCTACGGCGTTTCCGATGCCTCGATTTCGGTCCATGCAATCGGGAAGCCCATTAGCGCCTCCGTAAAGTTCGGATGGATTCGCCAGCCGTGCTCTTTGACGAGCGCGTGAACTCGTAAAACGGTCGATCGCTTGTACCTGCCGGTGCGATCGTGCAAGGGGATTCCAAAGCCCCTGCCGTCCATGCTGGCCGTTGGGGTAGGCCACAATGAACACCCGTCGTCGCACGTGTGAGTGCCCCACGGCGCACGCCGAAACAGTGTCCCATTCTGCATCGTACCCGAAGTCGGAAAGCGTTCCGAGAACGGCTGCCATTCCTCGATCAAGCAACGCTGCAACGTTCTCCACGATGACGTATCGCGGTGCCAATTCGCCAATGAGCCGTGCATACTCAAACCAAAGGCCGGAACGATCGCCGGCAAGGCCTTTTCCAAATCCTGCGTAGCTGATGTCTTGGCAAGGGAATCCGCCGCAGATGACATCGACGCCAATTCCATCGGCAGCAAGTCGAGCTGCCGTGAGGGTTCTGACGTCTTCATAGCAGGGCACCTCGGGCCAGTGTTTCGCCAGCACTCGGCGCGGGAAAGGTTCGATCTCGCAGAACGCGACGGTCTCAAAGCCGCCGGTCCGCTCCAGTCCAAGGCTGAAGCCGCCAATGCCGGAAAACAAATCGAGGACACGGAATGGGGCGCCGGGACGATGGCTTACGGTTCGTTGGGTTCCGCCATGGCCCCGGCTATCACAGCCCTCGCCCCGCATACCGACAGGGTTCAGACGGCTGGCCTCGCGGCTCCGGGTGGGAGTAGATGCCCGCGAGGATGGGTGATTGGTGAGCGCCATCGGTCAGGACGCCTTGCTGGGTATCGAGGCGGATGCTTCGCGCTCTGTTTGCCGGCGAAGGTCAGTCACCCACGCGCGGTTTGTCGTGGTCTCGCTGAAGCCCAGCTTGGCCAGAACGTCGTCGGTGCCGTAGCCGCTTTGGAGAAGGTCGAGTGCACGATCTCTCGGGCTTGGAAGGGTGGTGTTCATTCAAAGCCCTTCCCGATAGTCGGAGGCGATGGACTTCATCAGCTTGCCGAGGGCGATGGCGCAGGCGAGGTAAAGCGCGATCCAGAGGAGCCAGGTCATTCAGCGGGCCCCCATGAAGAATACGCCGATCGCCGTAGCCATCACGCCGCCGCAGAAGCCGACAAAGCCCCATACGAACATCATGGCGTCGAGGTCGCAGTACGCCGCGTTCATGCCGGCACCTGCGCTGCCATCGCCTTCCGACAGGTCCAGCAATGATCGGTCGTGCCGGATCGACAGCTTTCCCGCTGAAGGCAGTTCGGCCGGAACAGCGGGCGATTGAGAACGGGCGGTGCCGGGTCGACGCTCACAGCGTCC
>JBBSUS010000090.1:0-7498 GCA_038234195.1 Hyphomicrobiales bacterium
AAAGCGCGACTTTCTCGTCGGGATAAAACATGGCTGAATGACTTTCCTGCAAAGACATGAGCGTTCGAAAAGACAATGCGCGGCAAGGCCCCGGCGCGATCGTTGCGGTGAGCGGGGCGCTGCGTAGATATGGTCCACGCCTTGGCCGTGCAACGGCGATATCGCGCCATATCCCCCGTGATGGGGACGATTGTCCAGCAAACAGCGATTGTAATCGCTCCGTGCGCGGAATTTGCGCGGCGTGCCCTTGCCGCGGCGCGGCAAAGCCGCTATGCGACCCATTGATTTCTCTTTTCCTTTTTCGCCAACGTCAGGAGACAGGCCATGGCCCGCGTCACCGTAGAAGACTGCGTCGACAAGGTCGAAAACCGTTTCGAGCTTGTCCTCCTCGCCAGCCATCGGGCTCGCCAGATCAGCCAGGGTCAGCAGATCACCATCGATCGCGACAACGACAAGAACCCCGTCGTCGCGCTTCGCGAGATCGCCGACGAGACCCTGTCGCCGGGCGATCTGAAGGAAGACCTGATCCATTCGCTGCAAAAGCATGTGGAAGTGGACGAGCCGGAGCCGGCGCCGACTACCGCCCCGCAGGAGCCGCGCGGCATCGCTGCACAATCGGCCGAAGGCGGCGCACCGAAGGCGGCCGACGACGACGAGCCGGTCACATTCGACCGGATGTCCGAAGATGAACTGCTGGCCGGTATCGAAGGCCTCGTTCCGCCCGAGAAGACCGAAGATTATTAAGCTTCTGCGACGTCCGGCCCTTTCGGTCGGTATGACTTGAAGCCTATATCAAGGGGGCGCTTCGATGATGATCGAGGCGCCCCTTTTCGCGTCTTGGACCTTAGAGGTTTCTGGTGCGGCTCTTGCAAAAACCCGACAGGATGGAGTGACCACCCGATCCGATGATGCGTCAATACGAACTCGTCGAGAAGGTCGCAGCCTACAAGCACGACGTCGACGAAGCGCTGCTCAACCGGGCTTACGTCTACGCCATGCAGAAGCACGGCGCGCAGAAGCGTGCCTCCGGGGACCCGTATTTCTCGCATCCGCTCGAGGTCGCCGCGATCCTCACCGACATGCATCTCGACGAGGCGACCGTCGCCGTCGCGCTGCTGCATGACACGATCGAGGACACCGACGCGACCCGCAAGGAGATCGATCAGCTGTTCGGGCCGAAGATCGGCCAATTGGTCGAGGGCCTGACCAAGCTGAAGCGTCTCGATCTGGTTTCCAAGAAGGCGGCCCAGGCGGAGAACCTGCGCAAGCTGCTCCTGGCCATCGCCGACGACATTCGCGTGCTGCTCGTCAAGCTCGCCGACCGGCTGCACAACATGCGCACCCTGGGCCACATGGCGGACGACAAGCGCGCCCGGATCGCCCAGGAAACGATGGACATCTATGCGCCGCTGGCCGGACGCATGGGCATGCAGGACATGCGCGAGGAGCTCGAGGATCTCGCCTTCCGCCACAGCAACCTCGAGGCCTACGAGACCATCACCGCGCGACTGGCCGCACTGCACGACCGGCATGCCGAGCGCATAGCAGCGATCGAACACGATCTGACGGCCAAGCTGAAGGAGAACGGCATCGAGGCGCAGGTCTCGGGCCGCCAGAAGAAGCCCTATTCGGTGTTCTCCAAGATGCAGCGCAAGGCGCTTTCGCTGGAGCAGCTCTCGGATATTTTCGGCTTCCGCGTGATCGTTGCCAGCGATGAGGATTGCTACAAGACGCTCGGCATCGTCCACCGCACCTGGCCGATGGTGCCCGGGCGATTCAAGGACTACATCTCGACGCCGAAGCAGAATGACTACCGCTCGATCCACACCACGATCGTCGGCCCCTCGCGCCAGCGCGTCGAATTGCAGATCCGCACGCGGCGCATGCATGAGATCGCCGAATACGGCGTTGCGGCCCATTCAATCTACAAGGATGCCGGGCCCAAGGATGCGGGCTCCCAGGGCGATTCGCGGATGCTTCTGTCGAAGGATTCCAATGCCTATGGGTGGTTGCGCCGCACGATCGAGCTTCTCGCCGTGGGCGACAATGCGGAGGAGTTCCTCGAGCACACCAAGCTGGAGCTGTTCCAGGATCAGGTGTTCTGCTTCACGCCCAAGCAGCAGCTGATTGCGCTGCCGCGCGGCGCCACGCCCATCGATTTCGCCTATGCCGTCCACACCGATGTCGGCGACACCTGCGTCGGCGCCAAGATCAACGGCCGGATCATGCCGGTAATGACCGAACTCGCCAATGGCGACGAGGTGGAGGTCATCCGCTCCAAGGGAGCGACGCCGCCCCAGGCCTGGGAGAACATCGCCGTCACCGGCAAGGCGCGCTCGGCGATCCGCCGCTCGGCGCGCAGCCAGATTCGGCGGCAGTATTCCGGTCTTGGGCAGCAGATCCTGACGCGCACCTTTACCAGGGCCGGCAAGACCTTTTCGCGCGAGGCGCTGAAGCCGCTGCTCGCCAAGGTCGGGCACAAGGACATCGACGACGCGCTCGCGGCGGTCGGTCGGGGTGAATTGAATTCGTCCGATGTGATGAAGGCGATCCATCCCGATTACCAGGACAGCCGCATCACCCGGCGCTCGCCGCGGCGCGAGGAGGAAGGCTGGTTCAACCTGCGCACGGCGGCCGGCATGGTGTTCCGCGTGCCGGGGCGTGCCAAGGCCAAGCCGAAGACCGATCGATCGGCCATCCCGATCCGCGGGGCGGGCGACGACATGCCGGTGCATTTCGGGCCGGACGGCGCGGTCCCGGGAGATCGCATCGTCGGCATCATCGAACCCGGCAAGGGGATCACCATCTATCCGATCCAGTCGCCGGCGTTGACCCAGTTCGACGAGCAGCCCGACCGCTGGGTCGACGTGCGCTGGGACATCGACGAATCGCTGCATTCACGGTTCCCCGCCCGTATCAGCCTCTCGGTCGTCAACGAGCCGGGATCTCTCGCCGAGATCGCCGAGACGATCGCCGCCAATGACGCCAACATCCACAATCTTTCGATGGTCACCACCGCGCCGGACTTCACCACGATCGTCATCGAGCTGGAGGTCTGGGACCTGCAGCATCTCAGCCAGACCTTGAAGCAGCTGCGCGCCAAGGACTGCGTGTCCGAGGTCAACCGCGTCAACGGCTGAGCTCGGCGGCCGGATTCGGCGGTTTTTCCGGGGCGCTGCTACTGCAACACCTGTCGTGCCAGCGGTGCTCGATAAGGCCCATCGCCAGCCCGATCGTGCCGCCGGCCGGTTGAGCTTGCGGCCCGGCGGGCCTATGCGGTTGCTGGATGCCGCAGGCCCGCGGCGAGCCGATGGAGCGACGCCGATGACCACCGAAGAAGTGCTGGCGATCTTTCGCGAGGCGGGGGCCTATCTGGAAGGCCATTTCATCCTGACCTCGGGCCTGCGCAGCCGCGTCTTCCTGCAGAAGGCGAGGGTGTTCATGCACCCGCATCTGACCGAGCGCCTGTGCAAGGCGCTGGCCGAACGGATTCGCGAGGCGGTCGAAGGGCCGATCGATTTCATCGTCGGGCCGGCCATCGGGGGCCTGATTCCGGCCTACGAGACCTCGCGCCATCTCGGCGCCCCGGCGATCTGGGTCGAGCGGGAGAACGGCGTCTTCAAGCTGCGCCGCTTCGAGATCGAGAAGGGCGCACGCGTCGTGATCGTCGAGGACATCGTGACGACCGGCCTCTCGATCCGCGAGACGGTGACCGCCCTGCGCGATCTCGGTGCCGAAGTTCTGGCGGCGGCCTGCATCATCGATCGTTCGGCAGGCAAGGCCGATGTGGGCGTCAAGCTGATCGCGCTCGCCGACTACGAGGTGCCCGCCTATCCGGCCGATGCTCTGCCAGCCGATCTGGCCGCGATCGCGCCGATCAAGCCGGGCAGCCGCAGTCTTTGATCATTCCCTCCTTCGATTGCCCGGGCCCGGGACGGCCTGCTCGTTCTGGCCGACGCGAGGCGCCGCGGTATCGTGTCCTGACGGGGTGATCGTCAGCGGCGAAAATCCGAGCCAGGATCGCGCGCTCATAATTTCGCCCGAAAAGCTGTGGCGGTACTCTATACAGGCCGTGTATCGAAGGGCTTGATGCAGTTGGTGGATGTTGGCCGCCGCAGATGCGAGGAATGCGACTGCCATGTTGTTCAGGCGGCGCCAGCCGGAAACACTTGGGGCGAGGATCCGGACGATCCTTTGGCCGCGGCGCTCATTCGCTCGATCGTTTCGCTATCTGAAAAAGCGGGTCTTGCGGCTGAACGCCAGCCCGCACGCGATCGCGGCGGGGTTTGCCGCAGGGGTCGCCTCGTCCTTCACGCCTTTCATAGGCTTCCACTTTCTCCTCGCCTTCGGCATCGCTTATCTCGTCGCGGGCAACATGGCCTCGGCCGCGCTTGGAACGGTGGTCGGCAATCCGGTGACATTTCCGCTGATCTGGGGGGCGACCTACGAGGTCGGGCAGTATTTCCTGAGTGGCGGCATGGCGCACGGTCCATCGCCGATCCATCTCGGTACCGCGTTGGCCCATATGGATTTCGTCGCGATCTGGACTCCGGTCGTCAAGCCGATGCTGATCGGGGGGCTGCCGCTCGGCATCGGTGCCGCGACGCTCGCATACACCCTTGTGTTTTTCGCCGCGCGGAGCTTTCAAAAGCATCGCACCAAAAGGATTTTGGCGCGCAGGCTGCCACCATCGGCCAATGGCGTGCCGGGCGACGAACCGGTGGCCGGCAGCTGACACTTTCGCCATGAACGAAGTTTCGCGTCGAAGCGCATTGCCCCTGCCATGACGAGCCGTTAGAAGGCGCGGGCGGGCGATGTGCCGGCGCCGGCCAAAGTGCCGTGCCGACCGTGCTCCCCTCGCAGCGATACGCCATCGACGGCCACGTTCAAGGCGATGCCGAGACGTTGGGACCTTGAGATGCAAGGCTCGGAGACGGGTCGATCGCCCGAAGACGACAGGACGAAGGACGCGGCATGGTCGACAAGGTCGAACGGGCGGAAAAGGGCGGCATCTGGGAGACCGTCAAGGTCATCGTGCAGGCGCTGATCCTTGCATTGGTGATCCGCACATTCCTGTTCCAGCCGTTCTCTATCCCGTCTGGCTCGATGATGCCGACGCTTCTGGTGGGCGACTATCTGTTCGTCTCCAAATGGAGCTACGGGTTCTCGAAATATTCCTTTCCGTTCTCGCCGCCGCTCTTCAATGGCCGCATCCTTTCCTCCCAGCCGACCCGTGGCGACGTGGTCGTGTTCAGGAAACCCAACGAGGAAAGCGTCGACTACATCAAGCGCCTGATCGGCCTGCCGGGCGACCGGGTGCAGGTGCGCGACGATATCCTCTATCTCAACGGCAAGGCCGTGCCGCGTGAAAAGATCGACGACTTCATCGCCGAGGACGGCAGCCACGTGCCACAATATCGCGAGACCCTGCCGAACGGGGTCGCTTACGTGACACTCGACCTCAGCCCGAACTCGGCCGGTGACAACACCCGCGAGTTCGTCGTGCCGCCCGGGCATTACTTCATGATGGGCGACAATCGCGACAACTCGCTCGATAGTCGTTTCGATGTCGGCTACGTGCCGTTCGAGAACCTTGTGGGCAAGGCGCAGGTGATCTTCTTCTCGGTCGAGGACGACGTCTCGCCGCTTGAGATCTGGCGCTGGCCGTCGGATCTGCGGCCGAGCCGCATCCTCACATGGCTCGGTTGAAGGGCGACCATAAGCCCGCCCGCCCGCTCGACGAGCTGGAGCGTCGCATCGGCATTAAATTGTCAGACCATGCGCGCCTCGAGCGTGCGCTGACCCATTCGAGCCTGCGCGTGGCGTCCGGCGGCAAGACCGGACGTGGCAAGCTGAACAAGGCGACGCCGAGTGGCGCGCCCGGCGATGGGCGCAGCTACGAGCGACTGGAATTTCTCGGCGACCGGGTTCTGGGGCTCGTCATTGCCCAGGCGTTGTTCGAGCAGTTTCCACAAGCCAACGAGGGCGAACTTTCCTTGCGCCTCAACGCGCTGGTGAATGCCGATACCTGCGCCGAGATCGCCGACGAACTCGGCCTTTACGAGTTCGTGCGCCACGGCGGTGACCTGACGACGCTCGCCTCCGAGCGCACCAAGAACATCCGCGCGGACCTCACCGAATCGCTGATCGCCGCCCTCTATCTGAGCGAGGGCCTCGAAACCGCCCGGGGGTTCATCACCGCCCGATGGGCCGACCGGCTCGGCAAGGGCGTCAGCGCCCGCCGCGACGCCAAGACGGCGCTGCAGGAATGGGCGCACACCCGGGGCACAGCGGTGCCGCAATATGAGATCAAGGATCGTTCGGGATCGGACCACGAGCCGCTGTTTACCGTGCAGGCGGCCATCGAGGGGGTGGAGCCGGGCCAAGGGCAGGGGCGCTCGCGCCGCCTTGCCGAACAGGCCGCCGCCGAAGCCATCCTCATTCGCGAATCCGTCTGGAAGGACACCCATTGAGCAACGAGAACAAGCCTCAGGATGCAGGACCGATCTCTGATTCCGAAGCGGCCGGCACTGTCTCCGTGGCGATGCCCCCGGTGGAAACGTCCGATGTCCGCCCGACGCATTCCGGTTTCGTGGCGCTTCTCGGCGCGCCCAATGCCGGCAAGTCGACGCTGGTCAATCAGCTGGTCGGCACCAAGGTCTCGATCGTCACGCACAAGGTGCAGACGACGCGTGCCCTGGTGCGCGGCATCGCCATCAAGGATCGCACGCAGATCGTCTTCGTCGATACGCCGGGGGTCTTTTCGCCGAAGCGCCGCCTCGACAGGGCCATGGTCCGCACCGCCTGGTCGGGCGCCAAGGACGCCGATATCGTCCTCACCATCATCGATGCAGACCGCGGCATCAGTTCGGATGTGAACGCGATCTTCGAGCGCCTGGCAGAGGTTCACCAGACCAAGGTCCTGCTGCTCAACAAGGTCGACCGGATCAAGCGCGACCGATTGCTGGGTCTCACCGCCGAGATTTCGGCTCGCGTCACCTTCTCGGAGGTCTTCATGATCTCGGCGCTGACCGGTTCAGGCTGCGACGATCTGATGGGCTATCTCGCGAAAACCTTGCCGGAAGGGCCCTGGTACTATCCCGAAGATCAGATTTCCGACCTGCCATTGCGCCAGCTGGCGGCCGAGATCACCCGCGAAAAGCTGTTCCTTAGGCTGCATCAGGAACTGCCCTATTCGTCGCATGTCGAGACCGAGCTGTGGGAGACCAAGCCCGATGGGTCGGTGCGCATCGAGCAGACGATCTATGTCGAACGCGACAGCCAGAAGCGCATCGTCATCGGCGCCAAGGGCGAGACGATCAAGGCGATCGGTCAGGCCGCCCGCAAGGAGATCATGGAGGCCGCCGAGCAGAAGGTGCATCTGTTCCTGTTCGTGAAGGTGCGCGAGAACTGGGGCGACGACCCCGAGCGCTACCGCGAAATGGGCCTCGAATTCCCGCGCTGATTGCGCGCGCGGGATTGCGTCTGGTCATTTCGT
>JBBSUS010000091.1:0-7494 GCA_038234195.1 Hyphomicrobiales bacterium
CGTGAAATCCGGATTGAGCACGAAGTTCTGGCTGAGCAGCACGACCTCCTCGTGGAATTTGCGCATCCGGCCCTCGACCATCTTCTCGACGATGTTGTCTGGCTTGCCCGACTGGCGGGCCTGCTCGGTGAAGATCGCCTTCTCGCGCTCGATCACCGCCGGGTCGATGCCATCGGCGCTCAGTGCCAGCGGATTGGTGGCGGCGACATGCATCGCGACCTGGCGGCCGAAGGCGTTGAGTGCGGCCTTGTCGCCGGTGGATTCCATCGCGACGAGCACGCCAAGCTTGCCGAGACCCTCGACCACCTGGTTGTGGATATAAGTCGCAACAACGCCCTCGCCGACGCTCAGCACAGCCGAGCGGCGCAACGTCATGTTTTCGCCGATCTTGCCGACCGCATCCTTGATCGTCTCATTGACGCTCTTGCCGCCGTCCGGATAGCTCGCAGCGCCCACCGCCTCGACCGAACCGTCGGTCGTCAGTGCGACGTTCGCGGTATGGCGCACGATCGTCTGGAACGCCTCGTTGCGGGCGACGAAGTCGGTCTCGGAATTGACCTCGACAGCAACCGCCTTGGTTCCCTCGGCAGTGACGCCGATCAGACCCTCGGCAGCGGTGCGGCCCGACTTCTTGTCGGCCTTGGCGATGCCCTTGGTGCGCAGCCAGTCGATGGCTTCTTCCATGTTGCCATCGGTCTCGGACAGCGCGGTCTTGCAGTCCATCATGCCGGCGCCGGTCTGGTCGCGCAGCTCTTTCACCATCGAAGCGGAAATGGCCATGTTTGCCTCTTTTCGAAAAACGGTCGTCAGAAATGATTGGGCGCACCGGTTCGCCATGAACGGGTGCGCCGGAAACAAGACGTCCTGATTGCGCGGGACGTTGCCCGGCGCTGCGATCGAAACCACAGCGCCAAGGGCGAACGGCGCTTATCAGGTCGCGCTGGTCTGCATTGCGGCTTCCTGCGTCGGCGCGTCCTCGGCAGGCTCTGCCGCGGCCTCGGCTGCGGGTGCCGCGGCCTCGGCTGCGGGTGCCGCGGCCTCGGTAGCAGGTGCCTCGGACTCTGCCGCAGGCGCCTTGGCTTCGACGGCCGGAGCCTCGGCTTCCGCTGCGGGTGCCTCGGCCTCGGCCGGAACGACCTCTTCCACCGGAGCCTCTTCCATCGCACCGACATCGACGCCCATGGCGCCCTGCTGGCGAGCGATACCATCGACGGCAGCGCGAGCGATCAGGTCGCAGTAAAGCGTGATGGCGCGCGCTGCGTCGTCATTTCCAGGAATCGGGTAGTCGATCGGCGTCGGGTTGCAGTTCGAATCGACGACGGCGACGATCGGGATGTGCAGGCGCTTGGCCTCTTCGATCGCGATCGCTTCCTTGTTGGTGTCGATGATGAAGATCATGTCGGGCGTGCCGCCCATGTCCTTGATGCCGCCGAGCGCCCGGTCGAGCTTGTCGCGCTCGCGCTGCAGCGTCAGGCGCTCCTTCTTGGTGAAGCCCTGGGCTTCGCCGGAAAGCATCTCGTCGAGCTTGCGCAGGCGCTGGATCGAATTGGAAATGGTCTTCCAGTTCGTCAGCATGCCGCCGAGCCAACGGGCATTGACGTAATACTGGGCCGAACGATTGGCCGCGTCGGCGATGATATCCGATGCCTGGCGCTTGGTTCCGACGAACAGCACACGGCCGCCCTTGGCGACGGTGTCCGACACCGCCTGAAGCGCGCGGTGCAGCAATGGCACCGTCTGGGCGAGATCGAGGATGTGGATGTTGTTGCGCGCGCCGAAGATATAAGGCGCCATCTTCGGATCCCAGCGGTGGGTCTGGTGGCCGAAATGGACGCCTGCTTCGAGCAGCTGGCGCATGGAATAGTCTGGCAAAGCCATGGTGATCAGTCCTGTTTCCGGTTGAGCCTCCACGGAACGAAGCGACTGACGTCGCCACCGGTGGGTTCTTGCCGCGCGAATGCCCCCTAAGAGGCGCTCGACCGTCGAAAACCCGACTTCCGTGTGTGGAATGGTCGCGCCGATACAGGAATTGCCGCAGGAAGGCAAGCCATGGCGGTCACGATGACGCAGAGATAGGCGCTGCCGAACGGCGCCGCAAGCACCGTCGTCGCCAGACGGCAATTGTTGATGCGGGCGACACCGAGGACCTGGCTTACGACACGATCGCATCCGTCGCGGCGACCGCGACCAAGAGAGCCTTGCCTCAAGGGCATTCGGGTCGGTCGAGCAGGTCGAGGCTGGCGAGCCCACCCGCGAGGCTGTAGCCGTCGAAGGTCAGAACGAGATCGTCCGAGACGCCATTCTCGTAGAGGGTGTAGGCCGTCTGGAACACCGGCTGGCCGTCGGCATCGCTGTCTGTGTTGTAGAAGGATTCGCTCACCCGCCAGGATCTCAGCCCGTCGAGCTTGGCCTCGGGCGTGGCCGCGGTCGCGTTTTTGCCGGACGCATCCTTCGCTGAAGCGGATCCCTTCTCCCCGGCCTCCGCGGTGAGCTTGATCGGCGCGATGATAGCCGTGCTCGTCAGCTTTTTCTCGGCATCCGAATCGCCGTCGAAGATCGGCTCCTCGACGATCCTCTGACCGGCCTTTGCCTTGTCGATCAGCGCCACCGTATGAGCCATCGGAAACATCGCGGCGGGAATGTCGATGCGCTTCTCTTCCGGCAACGACAGGGCGATCGTGGTCTGCCCGTCGCGGGTCGCGGCGGTGCCTTGCGTTTCGCTCTGGGGCTGCGTGTCCACGAAGGTCTTGGTCTCGAACAACAGTCGCTGGCCGTCGGTGCTCTCGGTCGACTTGGTCCACTGGTCGGTGACGACCATCTCCTGGTCCTGCTGGAAGCGCGCCACGAACCGATAGTCGAGGGCATAGGCCTCGCAGTCCTTCTCCTCGACGGAAAAGGCGATGCGCCCCTCCGCATCGGCAATGTCGCCCTCATTGTCCTTGAGGGACAACTCGTAGGAGGCCCGGTGCGGTGCGATGATCGTCGCCGAATTCAACGTCGCCGATGGCACCGCTTTCGCGGGCCCTGTGAAAAGCGGCGTCGCCAGGAGGGCCCAAAGCAGAGCGAACGTCGCTTGACTGGCAATGCGCATGGGCGTTGTCTTTCACTCGAAACACGGATGAGATAGCGCTTGGCCGAACCACCAAACGGCGCTCGACAAGCCTCGTTCGATAGCCTTGGAAAAACAGGAAGACAACATGATGGCCGACACGATCGACAGCCGCCTCGCAGCCGCCGGCATCACCCTGCCGCAGGCCGCCGCGCCCGCCGCCAACTACGTGCCTTACGTCGTCTTCGGCAGCACGCTGCAGACCTCCGGCCAGTTGCCGCTGGACGCCGGCAAACTCGCCGTCTCCGGCAAGCTCGGAGGGGACGTCTCGCTGGAAGATGGCCAGAAGGCTGCGCGGCTGTGCGCGATCAACATCCTGGCTCAGGCCAAGTCGGCACTCGACGGCGACTGGAGCCGGATGAAGCGCCTGTTGAAGCTCACCGTCTTCGTCGCCAGCGCCCCCTCCTTCACCGAGCAGCACAAGGTCGCCAACGGCGCTTCGGACTTCCTGGTCGAGATCCTCGGCGATGCCGGCCGCCACGCCCGCTCGGCCGTTGGGGTTCCCGCGCTGCCGATGGACGCAGCCGTCGAGATCGAGGCGCTCTTCGAGATCGCCTGACAACGACACAGGAACGGCATCAATGACTTATCACGGAAGATTCGACTGGCTTGTTAGCCGGCCGATCGCCCACCGAGGCCTGCACGACGGCAACCTCGCGGTGCCGGAAAACTCCCTGGCCGCTGCCAAGGCGGCGATCGCCGGCGGCTACGCCATCGAATGTGACGTGCAGCTTTCGGCGGATGGCACGCCGCACATTTTTCACGACAACACGCTCGAGCGGTTGACGGGCAGCACCGGCGCATTTCGAGACTTGGACGATGCCGGAATTGCGGCGCTCCGATTGGCGGGCACGGACGAGACCATCCCGACGGTCGCGGTTTTTCTTTCAGCGATCTCCGGCAACGTTCCCGTCGTCATGGAACTGAAGGGTCTGGGTCCGGACCGAGATGCCGGCTATGTCGACCGACTGGCCCCGATCATCGCAGCTTACGACGGCCCCCTCGCCTTGATGTCCTTCGATCTCTGGCTGGTCGACCAGATGCTCGGCGCGAAACTCGAACGGCCAATCGGTCTCACAGCCGAAGGCATGGGCGAAGCGCAGCTGGCCGAGCATCGCTCGGTGTTCGGCCGTGGTTGCGATTTCGTGTCCTACAATGTCCATCATCTGCCCAATCGCTTCATCGACTGGGCCCGGGAGGAGAAGGCAGCGCCGGTGATCAGCTGGACGGTGCGAACGCCGGAGGACGTCGAGCGCAGCACCTCTCATTGCGATCAGATGACCTTCGAGGGCTTTGCGCCGCAGCATTGATGTCTTGCGTTGCCGCGATCGCGGCATAGCTTTGTTCGCATGATGAATCAGAGCCCGACCGGATCGGACGGCGAAGGGGTCTTCACGATCCGTATCGTCGACGACATCAACACCATCGATGCGAGCGCCTGGGATGCCCTGGCAGCGACGCGCGAGACGGTGGCCCCCGGAACAGGTGCGCCCGCTAAAACCTCGATCAATCCCTTCGTCTCGCACGCCTTCCTGAGCGCCTTGGAAGACAGCCGCTGCGTCGGCCAGCGGGCCGGCTGGCTGCCGCAGCATCTGGTGCTCGACGGCCCGGACGGGGCCCCGATCGCGGCGACGGTCGCCTATCTCAAGTCGCACAGCCAGGGCGAATACGTCTTCGACGCCGGTTGGGCAGATGCCTTCGAGCGCGCCGGCGGGCGCTATTATCCCAAGCTGCAGATGTCGGTGCCCTTCACCCCGGCAACCGGCCCACGTCTCCTGGTCGGGCATTCATCGGGGGCGGACGTCCGGCGCCAGGCGCTGACGGCGGGCGCTCAGGCCTACGCAGAAAGGACTCAGATCTCCTCGGTCCATGCGACCTTTCTGACCAACGACGATCTGGCTGCGATGGAATCGGCCGACTGGCTGCATCGCACCGATCAGCAGTTCCACTTCCACAATCGCGGCTACGCCACCTACGACGATTTTCTGGAGACGCTCGCTTCGCGCAAGCGCAAGGGACTGAAGAGGGAGCGCCGCGAGGCGCTGGCGAACGACATCACCGTCGAGCACCTGACCGGCACACACCTGACCGAAGCGGCCTGGGACGCGTTCTACGCGTTCTATCTGGACACCGGCAGTCGCAAATGGGGCCGCCCTTACCTCAATCGCGAATTCTTCAGCCTGATCGGCGAGCGAATGAGCGACGCCATCCTGCTCATCATGGCCAAGCGAAATGGCCGTTACATTGCCGGTGCGCTCAACCTCGTTGGCGCCGATACGGTTTACGGTCGCAACTGGGGCTGCATCGAGGACCATCCCTTCCTGCATTTCGAGGTCTGCTACCACCAAGCCATCGACTACGCGATTGAACACGGCCTTTCGACCGTAGAGGCCGGCGCGCAGGGGCAGCACAAGCTCGCGCGCGGCTATGAGCCGACCACGACCCACTCCGCCCACTTCATCACTCATCCCGGCCTGCGGCACGCCATCGAGGACTATCTCGAATCCGAGCGCGCCGACGTCGAGCGCGTTGGAGAGGTCCTCAGCGAACATACGCCGTTCAAGAAGTCGGGCTGACTGCCAACCTCGTCGTCGGCCGATATTCAGGCACAGGCGATGGTCCCGGCTCAATGGCCCTTGTTCGCTGGCTTCGAAAGGCCTGTGACATCGACTTCGCGGTCGGCCTCCCTACCATCGTCTCGATCAATCGGGACCCAAGCGGAGATTTCCTGGCCATGACCGCATCGACGCCCGCCTACCAAGACGACAACATCTTCGCGAAGATCCTTCGCGGCGAAATCCCGAGCCACAAGCTCTACGAGGACGATTCGGCGCTCGCGATCATGGATGTGATGCCCCAGACCAAAGGCCACTGCCTCGTCATTCCCAAGGCGCCGTCGCGCAATCTGCTCGACGTCGAGGACGAGATGCTTACCCAGGTGATGCCGATCGTCGCGAGGCTGGCGCGAGCGGCAAAGCTGGCGTTTTCTGCCGATGGAGTGCGGATCGCACAGTTCAACGAAGCGGCCGCCGGCCAGACGGTCTTCCACCTGCACTTCCACATCATGCCGATGTTCGACGGCGTTTCGCTGACGACCCATTCGGACCGCATGGCGGACAACGACATGCTCGCGGAGCAGGCCGAGCAGATCCGCGCCGCGCTGAAGGGCTGAAACCACCGAACCCTCAGCACATCTAGCTCCCGTCACCGCCGTAGTTGCGTTCGAACCCGGCGACACGGGTGATGAACGCGCATTCTAGCGCAGCGTGAACGACCCAATCTCTTCACCGGATCGCGCCTAAACAAAAAAGGGGGCCGCCTCGCAGGCAACCCCCTTTCATCGTTTGTTTCGTTTGGCTGGCGCCGTCAGGACGATTTGCGTGGCACCTTCGGGACTGTGACACCACGCTTCCCACCACCGGCCTTGCCCGGCGCCGATTCGGTGGCCTCGTTCGTCGAAGCAGAAGCCGACTTCGATGACACGACCGGCGTCACATCCTCCTCCGTCGTGTCGTCATCGTCCTCATCGTAATCGTCTTCATCCTCTTCTTCCATGTCGGCCCCGTCGGCCGAAACCGTCGCGCGCTTCTTGGCACGCTTCGGCTTCACGGGCTTCGGATCGGCGATGGCCTCCAGCGAGAGCTTCTTGCCGCCGTTCTCCTCGTCGTCGACGACGGTGATCTTCACCGTGCCGCCGCGCTTGAGCTTGCCGAACAGCACCTCGTCGGCCAACGGCTTCTTGACGTATTCCTGGATCGTGCGGCCGAGGGGTCTCGCGCCCATGTTCTCGTCGTAGCCCTTGTCGGCAAGCCAGCCGATGGCCTCGTCAGAGAGCTCGAAGATCACCCCGCGATCGGACAGTTGCGCCTCAAGCTGGATCACGAACTTCTGCACGACATTGTGGATGACCGGCGTCGGCAGCCCCGAGAAGGGGATGATCGAGTCGAGTCGATTGCGGAACTCCGGCGTGAACAGGCGATTGATCGCCTCCTCGTCCGCCCCTGTCCGTCGCGACGAACCGAAGCCGATGGTCGCCTTCGCCATTTCCGACGCACCGGCATTGGTAGTCATGATCAGGATGACGTTCCTGAAATCGATCTGCTTGCCGTTATGGTCGGTCAGCTTGCCGTGATCCATCACCTGCAACAGGATGTTGAACAGGTCCGGATGGGCCTTTTCGATCTCGTCCAGAAGCAGGACGCTGTGCGGGTGCTGGTCGATGCCGTCGGTCAGAAGACCACCCTGGTCGAAGCCGACATAGCCTGGAGGCGCGCCGATCAGGCGGCTGACCGAATGGCGTTCCATATATTCGGACATGTCGAAGCGCTGCAAAGGAATGCCGAGCACGGCAGAAAGCTGGCGCGCGACCTCGGTCTTGCCGACCC
>JBBSUS010000092.1:0-7430 GCA_038234195.1 Hyphomicrobiales bacterium
CATGCCCGGCATGGCGATCAGAAAATGCCCTTCCAGCGAGGACGCGACGCCGCGTATCGCCTGGCCGGCCTTCCCGTGCTCGCCGGCGATCTCGCCCTGGCGATCACCGAACGATTTGCGGCGTGATTCGCCTTGAGTTTTTGGGTCCACTGTCATCCCCGTCAGATCGGTTGTCGTGGGTCGCGGTTCAATGCTGCCAAGCCTCGTGCCGTTTGAACAGAGCCCAAATGTCGCGCCGGCTCGAAAAAGCAGTCGGCCGAACCGCCGTCGCGCAAACTTGACTGGTTGGAACGTAACGGAGTTGGCTATGGGTGCGAACGAGGACGCACCAACGGGATTCGACATGATGGCCTTTGCCGCCCTCGCTCTTCACAATCGCTTCGGCCGTTCCGCCGGGACAATCCTTCTGGCTGCAAGCCTTGCGGCCGGCGCGGTCGTCCCGGTCCTTGCCGGCGACGGGCAGTCCCGGATTGCGGCCAAGGAAGCCAACCTGACCCTTGCCGCCGAGCCTGCAGGTGCGGACGGCATCGTGCGAGGGGCCCTGCTGATCGACCTCGCCGCGGGCTGGCACACCTATTGGCGCGATCCCGGTGCCTCGGGCATTCCGCCGACGCTCGACTTTTCCGGCACGAAAGGTTTCGGCGAGGCCGTCCTCCACTTCGCCGCACCGCAACGCTTCGGCAGCGACCTCACCCGCGGCAACGGCTATACGGAAGCGACCGCCATCGCCTTCGCGCTGACGCCGAAACAGGGCGAGACCATCGGCACGGTCGACGCCCGCATCTTCCTGGGCGTCTGCCGCGAAATCTGCATCCCCGTCCAGGCCGAACTGACGGTGGCAAGCCCGGCGGAAGGCGATCCACGCGTCGAAGCCGCCTTCGCTGCGCTACCCTCCGACGATGGCTCTCGCGGCAGGATCGCTTCGGCCACGATGTCTCCGGATGCGTCTTCGCTGACCATCACAACGACATACGCCAATGCGCCATCGAAGCCGGACCTCTTCGTGACCGGTTCCGAGGGCTGGTTCTTCGACGAGCCGGCAAAGACAAGTGTCGACGGAACCACCGCCACCTTCACGGTCCCGATCGTCGAACGGCCGCCGAACACCGACAAGACCGCCGCGCCGGCAACGATCGACATCGTCGCGACGGACGGCGAAACGGCATTCGAGGCCGATGGTTTTGGCGTCTCCGGGAAAGCCGACGCGCTGATGACCGATTCCAAGCGGCCCTGACTTTTCATCCCGGCTTGCCAGCCCGCGGTGCGTTAGGCACGGTGGAGATGCGTTTTGCGCCGTGCCAGCCGGTCGGCGTCTCGACAAGCGACGCTTCGGAACCATATCCGCCTCGTTCCGGCGCGACGCCCGGCAAGCGGCGACGCCGCGACATGATCTTCAAGAAGGGACCACAGATGGCCATCGCAGTGGGCGACAAGCTTCCGAATGCAACGCTGAAGACCAAGACCTCGGACGGCCCGGCCGACCTTTCGACCGACGAGATCTTCGCCGGCAAGAAGGTGGTTCTGTTCGCCGTGCCCGGCGCCTTCACGCCGACCTGCTCGATGAACCACCTGCCCGGCTTCATCACCTACAATGACGAGCTGCGCGCCAAGGGCGTCGATACCATCGCGGTGGTCGCGGTCAACGACATCTTCGTCATGGGCGCCTGGAAAGACGCCAAGGACGGCGAGGACAAGATCCTGTTCCTGTCGGACGGCAATGCCGAGTTCACCAAGGCGATCGGCCTCGACATCGACCTGTCGGTCGCCGGCCTCGGCGTGCGTTCCAAGCGCTATTCGATGGTCGTCGACGACGGCAAGGTGACGCTTCTGAACATCGAGGATTCGCCAGGCCAGGCCGAAAAGTCCGGCGCCGAGGCGCTGCTCGAACAGATGTGATCAAGGCGGCGGCGCGGTTTCCAGCGATCGCGTCGCGTGGCCGTCAGCGCCCCTTGAACGGTGCCATGCCCGACCGCGCCAGTTCGTCGGCCCGCTCGTTGAGTTCGTCGCCGGCGTGGCCCTTCACCCAGTGGAAGGCCACGTCGTGGCGAGCCTTCTCTTCTTCAAGCCGCTGCCAGAGTTCGACGTTCTTGACGGGCTTCCTGTCGGCTGTCTTCCAGCCGTTCTTCTTCCAGCTCTTGATCCACTTGGTGATGCCGTCGCGCATGTAGACGCTGTCGGAATACAGATCGATCGCACAGGGCCGCTTGAGTGCCCCCAGCGCTTCGATGACGGCGAGGAGTTCCATGCGGTTGTTGGTCGTGTGCGCCTCACCGCCTTGCAGTTCCTTGGACGCGCCGTTGAAGCGCAGGATCGCGCCCCAGCCGCCCGGACCCGGATTTCCCGAACAGGCGCCGTCCGTGTAGATCTCGACGCGATCTTCCCCGCTCATGCCGTCTCGCCCATGCCGTGTCGCCCGTCCTGAACCTGCTGATCGGTAGCGAAGCCCTACGCTTCGGCCGTCTCGCGGTCGTAGCCGTAATCGGAGACGCTGGCCACCTGCCGGTGGAAGCGCAGCTTCTTCAGATATTCCAGCGGATCCTTCTTGGTCACGAAGGAGCCGTCCGGCGTGTTGATCCAGTCGTAGAGACGGGTCAGCAGGAAGCGCAAAGCCGCGCCCCGGCAGAGCGTCGGCAGAGCGTCGAGCTCGGCGGCCGACAGCGGCCGCACCGATGCGTAGCCGCGCAACAGCGCCCGGCCCTTGGTGACATTGAAGCTCTGGTCGGGCTCGAAGCACCACGCCGAGAGCGCGATGGCGAGGTCGTAGGCGAGCGTGTCGTTGCAGGCGAAATAGAAGTCGATCAGCCCGGACAATTCTCCCGACAGAAAAAAGACGTTGTCGGGAAACAGATCGGCATGGATGACGCCCTCCGGCAGATCCGCCGGCCAGGCAGCCTCGAGCGCGGCGAGTTCGGACGCGATCTCGGCCGACAGGCCCGGCTCGACGGAGTCGGCGCCGGCCTTGCAGCTGTCGAACAGCGGCCGCCAGTCGGCGAGCGTCAGGCCGTTCCGGCGATACAGATCGAAATCGGCAGCGGCCAGATGCATGCGAGCCATCGCCGCGCCCACCGCCCGGCAGTGCTCGGCGGCGGGCCGACGCGTCCACATGCCTTCGAGAAAGGTGAAGATCGCCGCCGGACGGCCAGCGATCTCGCCCAGCGATCGTCCATCCTCGGTGTGCACCGGCAGCGGACAGGACAGGCCGCGCTCTGCCAGATGCTCCATCAGGCCGACGAAGAACGGCAGGTCGTCGCGGTTCACCCGCTTCTCGTAAAGCGTCAGGATGAAGGTGCCGCCCTCGGTTCGCATCACGTAGTTGGTGTTCTCCACCCCTTCCGCGATGCCCTTGTAGCTGCGCACCTTGCCGATCGCATATTGCCCGACGAACGCCGCCAGCTGCTGCTCGGGAACCTCTGTGTAGACGGCCATGGAGTTAGCGCGCGCTGGCCGCAGCCGCGGGCCCCTCGCTGTCAACGGCCAGGGGACGCGCGCCCTTGCCGTTGACGAACGCCATGTCCTCGCGGGTCAAGGGCGTCGTGCGCAGGCTCCGCATGACCGGGAAGTTCTCGTTCTCGACGGAGGTCTGGACGAAATCGACCGTCACGTCGAAGCGCTCGCGGAAGGCTTCGACGATGGCGTCCACCAGCACCTCCGGCGCCGAAGCACCGGCCGAAAGCCCGACGACGGCGTCCCGCCCGCCGATCCTGGACGGATCGAGCACGTCGAACGGCACATTCGCGACGCCTTCGACGAGCACCGACCTGCCGGTGCCACGGCGCGCGGCGACCTCGACCAGCCGCCTGGAGTTTGACGAGTTCGGCGCGCCGACGATGAGGAACAGATCGGTGCCGGGGGCCGCTGCCTTCACCGCATCCTGACGATTGGTGGTGGCGTAGCAGATCGATTCCGACGAGGGGGCCGTCATCGCGGGGAACTTCGCCTTGAGCGCCCCGATGATGTCGGCGGTCTCCTCGATCGACAGCGTCGTCTGTGTGACGAAGCCGAGCGCGGCGGGATCGTCGGGCGTGAAGGTTGCAACATCCGCCTCGGTCTCGATCAGCGAGATCGCCTCGGCCGGCAACTGGCCCATGGTGCCGACGACCTCCGGGTGACCGCGATGGCCGATCAACAGAACGTGCCGACCGAGCCGCATGTGACGCATGGCCTGCTTGTGAACCTTGGAGACCAGCGGACAGGTCGCGTCGAGATAGAGGAGTTCGCGGGCGGCCGCCGCTGCCGGCACCGATTTCGGCACGCCATGGGCCGAAAACACAACGGGTTGACCGTCGTCGGGCACCTCGTCGAGGTCCTTGACGAAAACCGCGCCACGATTGCGCAGGCCCTCGACGACATAGCGGTTGTGGACGATCTCGTGGCGCACATAGACGGGCGCGCCGTACTTTTTCAGGGCCAGGACGACGATCTGGATCGCCCTGTCGACGCCCGCACAGAACCCGCGCGGCTCGCACAGGCGCAGGGTCAGCTTGGGGCGGGCGGTCGGTTCGGCAATCGCGGACATGAAGGCTCCGGTTTTGGGCGGCCGCGCAGGGACTTCGCGACGTCGTCGAGAGGGCGTCGAACGGCACGGCGCCGGTGGCCCGAATGAAGGCATCGACGTGTGGGCTGTCAAGGGCGCAGCCGGCACAACGACCGATGGGTAGCGCCTATCGGTGATGCCGCGTTCGGTTCATCGGCAGTGATGTGGTTCGTCGGCCGCGAGCCAGGCCGTTAAGATGCGTTAACCATGAGCGCCGATGCCGATCCATCAAAGGTTGTACCCGCCCATGCGATTTGGTCTGATCACCTCGACAAGAAGTCATGCGGATCGCAGCCATGCTCGAACGTCGAAACTGTCGCCGCCAGCGTGTCTGCCTCGAAGGGCGGATCACCATCGACCCTGCCCACCCCGTTCTTGAGGTTCGGGTGCGCAACCTGAGCGATCACGGCGCCGAAATCGTCGTGGCGGGCGGACGCGTTGCTGCGTCGTCGATGTCCTTCGAAACGTCGCGCGACGTCGGCAGGCCTCGTGCCGCGTCTGTCGTCTGGTGGCGCCTCGACCATTACGGGCTGCGCTTCGACGATGAGCCAGCGACCGCGGTTCCGTCGATGCCGATGCATCCGTGGAGTCGCTACAGCCCGTCCGACACCCACGACCGATCGTGAACATCGAACATCCGGCCGTCAGCGTCCCCGACGCTGCTTGAAATCCTTCACGACCAGCATGCCTGTCATCACAGTCAGAACGACCGCCAGCGCGTACCAGGTGAAAGCGTACTGCAAGTGGTTGTTGGGAATATCGATCACCGTTGTGCCGCCGATCGGCCATCCGCCCGCCGCACGACCAGGCCCCGCGTCGAGAAAGAACGGCTCGACCTTGGCACCCTGCGGCAGATCGGCTCCCACCTTCATGCCGGCGAGATCGCGCCAGTAGAAACTGTGCTTGGCGATGTCGTTCGCCGGGATGAAATAACCCGGCTTTTCGCTCAAGGCTTCACGGGCGAGGCCCGTGACCGTGACCTCGCCCTTGGGTTGGCCATCCAAGCGCTTCTGCGGATCGCGCCTCTCGTAAGGCACGAAGCCGCGATTGACGAAAATCACCGGCCCAGCTTCGGTCACCATCGGCGCAAAGACGTTCCAGCCGGAATCGCCGCCGAAGGTCGAAAAGAAGTAGCGCTCGTCCTGATTGAGAAAACGGCCCGTGACGGTCATCGGCGTGTAATCGATATCGCCGCTTTGCACCTCGCGCTTCTCGGCAGCCGCCAGATCCAGCGGATCGGCATGAATGCGCGCGTCGATGCGTGCGATCAACGCTTCCTTCCAGGCGAGGCGCTCGACCTGCCAGGTGCCGAGACCGATCAGGATCGCGACGCCGACCAGGCAGGCGAAGACGGCGGCGATGAATTTGGGCAGCGAGGCCGGCGCCTTGTCTGCTTCGCCGTCGAGCGGTCGTGTGTCGGTGTCAATTGCCATGATCCAAGCGTCCCTCCTGCGCCTTGTTCTTGTATTGAAGCGCGATCATCAGGCCCTTGAGGATCCGCAGCATCGGCAGGCAGAGGATGAACGTAAGAGGCACCCACAAGACGGCATGAACCCACAGTGGCGGCGAATAGGCGACCTCCAGCCACAGCGCCAGACCGACAATCACGAAGCCGATGATCAGGATGACGAAGACCGCCGGGCCGTCGCCCGAATCGATGAATTCGTAGTCGAGATCGCACCGGTCGCAGCGTTTGGCGACGGTCAGGAATCCGGCGAACAGCCTGCCCTCGCCGCAGCGCGGACAGCGGCCGCGCAGACCCGCCTGGACCGCATCGGTCGCATCGTAGTGCGCGGGTTCGTCGGACATGATGTCTCCTTGGCAGCGACCCTGGGCGTGGCCTTCGGTGTCGCCTATTGCCGGACCGCAAAATACGAAAGGGGAGGCCTGCGCCTTTGCGCCGCCTCCCCTCCATGATCTAGCGCGGGCCGCTCGAATGACCCGCGGCCTCTTGTCGCCCGGAGTCGTCCCCGGTTTCGGCTCGGCCCGTGATCGTTCGCTCAGGCGGCGTGCATCGTCGCTCCCCAGCCGCCCCAGACGTAGACGGCGAAGAACAGGAACAGCCACACGACGTCGACGAAGTGCCAATACCAGGCGGCAGCCTCGAAGCCGAAATGCTTCTCCGGCGTGAACTGCCCCGCGGACGCCCTGAGCAGGCAGACGGCGAGGAAGATCGTGCCGATAATCACATGGAAACCGTGGAAACCGGTCGCCATGAAGAACGTCGCACCGTAGATCGAGCCCGAGAACGCGAAGGGGGCATGCACATACTCGAAATACTGCACGTAGGAGAACAGCATGCCGAGGACGACGGTCAGCGACAGGCCCGTGACGAGACCCTTGCGGTCGCCATGGATCAGCGCGTGATGGGCCCAGGTGACCGTGGTCCCCGAGAGAAGAAGGGTGATCGTGTTGAACAGTGGCAGGTGCAGCGGATCGAGAACCTCGATGCCGACCGGCGGCCACTGGCCACCCAGCACTTCAGAACGGGCCGCCTGAACCGCCTCGTTCGGGAACAGGCTGGCGTCGAAGAACGCCCAGAACCAGGCAACGAAGAACATCACCTCGGAGGCGATGAACATGATCATGCCGTAGCGCAGATGCATCGACACCACCGGGGTGTGATCGCCGCGCTGGCTCTCCTTGATGGTGTCCGACCACCAGGCGAACATGGTGTAGAGGACGATCGCCAGACCGAGCAGGAAAATCCACGGGCCGCCGAGATTCACACTGAACAGCACGAAATCGTTGCCCGCATGCGAGCGCATCCAGGCGACGAGACCGATCATCATGATGAAGGCGCCGAGCGCCGCAAGCGCCGGCCACGGGCTCGGATCGATGATGTGGTAGTCGTGATGCTTGGTGTGCGTGGCGTGCGAAGCGTGCGTGTCTGCCA
>JBBSUS010000093.1:0-7423 GCA_038234195.1 Hyphomicrobiales bacterium
AGGACCATCCCCCTCCGACTTGAAATCCGAAAGCGAGACGATGACCGAGGTGGGATCATCATTGGATGAGAGGAGCGCCAACTCGTCTGGGCTCAAGGGATTGGCGGACATGATGCCGGTACTCTCGATACGCTTGGCCTGCAGCACCTGCGGCGCCGGGCTCTTCCGCTGGAACGAAACACGTCATCGCAATATCGCATAGCCGGCTCTTAAAAATTGCGATGACGCCGATCGGTCCCCAAAATTACCGCTCGAATTGGTGAACGGGATGCTTATCCGGAAAAACCGCCTGCGACGAGAAACGTCCTTTCCTCGTCGGTGGTTTGTCGTTCGAGAACGGGATTTCGGTGGGGAAACCGGCCGAAGTCCGCGATGATATCGCGATGTTCGCGCGCCGACTTCACATTCGCCTCGTTGCCGATCTTTTCCATCCACATGAGCCCGGTCTCCTGATCGGCGAGATCTTCGGAATGCATGTACGGCATCGCCAGAAATGCGTTCAGGTCTTCTGCGACAGTTTCGTGGTCGCCGCGGGCAAGGGCGCGTTCGCCGATCGCCTTGGCCTTGGCATCGGTGGAGAACGCCTTGGCGCTGCCGCGAAACATGTTGCGTGGGAACTGGTCGAGCAGGATGACGAGGGCCAGCGCGCCGTTCGCGGTCTCGGCCCAATCGTCGAGTTCGCCAGCTGCCGCCCTTTCGTAGATGTCGCCGAAGCGCCGCGCGACCGTGTCGTCGAAGGCTGCGTCCTTGGTGAACCAAGCCGATTCACCGGCTTCGCGCCAGAAGTCGATGATGGTCTGCGGATCGGTGGTGAAGTCTGTCATGACTGGCTTTCACTTGGCTTGGGACGTCTGGTGATCGGCATCTGGCTTGGGGCCCTTTGGCTCGTGCTATGGACACGGCTTCCTTGGGCAATGGTCCTGGAGGCGGCGTTTATCTTATCAGGTCGAATGGGCGAGCGGACGCCGGTTACCTATTTATTCCTCGTCCGGGCGCAAGATGGTTCGCCATCCGATCGCATCGCTTCCAATCGATTTCACGCTCGGCGTTCAGGCAGTGTAGAAACCCCCGATGAGCGAACTCGATCTGCGCGGCCTCAAATGTCCGCTTCCGGCCCTTCACACGGCCCGGCACCTGAAGGTGCTCGCTCCCGGCGCGCGGCTGAGCGTCGTCGCCGATGATCCGATGGCAGCGATCGATATTCCGCATCTGTGCCGGCAAAACGTCCGGCTTGTCTCGACGACGCGTGAGGGCCGCACGATCCGCTTCGAGATCGAGATCGAGATCGAGATCGACGACGCCGACGCCGTTGACGTCTGAGGGTCGGCCTCGGATTACGAGAACGAATGCCCCGGAATTGCCAGCGGATTGTCTTCCAGGGCCTGGCGGTCGGGCGCGTCGCTGCGGAGCCCTCCGGTGAAGGCGGCGAAAAGATCGCGGGCATAGGTTTCCGACAGCCCGTCGCCGATCAGGACGAGCCGGGTCTGGCGCGCTGCGCCCTGAGGCCATGCGGAAAGCGTTGCCGGCGGATGCAGATAGCCGCGGACGCCATGCAGCACGATCGGCCGGTCCGGCGATTGTGTGCAATTCACGATGGCCTTCATCCGCAACAAGCGGTCGCCCTGGGTTGCCGCGAGCAGATCGAGAAAGGCCGTCACCGCCTCGAAGGAGACCGGCTCGCTTTGGACGATCGAGAAGGACCGCACCTGGCCGTGGGCATGGTGATGGGGTTCGTGTCCATGCTCCGGTCCGCCGGTTCTGCCATCGTCGGCTTCTGTGAGCCCCAGCCAGCGGGTCGGGTCGGGGTGCCCGGTCGCCGCATCGACGAGACCGCAATTCAGAAGGAGCGGGGCCAGTGGCACTTGCGTCGTTCCGTCCACGCGAAGCGCGCGCGGGTTGAGATGCGAGAGCACGGCATCCAGGGGGTCAGGGGCGGCCGCGGGCGGTGCCAGATCGGACTTGGTGACGACGATGCGGTCGGCAATCGAGACCTGGCGCTGCGCCTCGTTACGGCTCGCAAGGACTTCCGCGCCACCCATGCGATCGACGACCGCGACGACGCCGTCGAGAACGAAGCGCTCGAGCAGCATCAGGTCCGTCATCAGCGAGACGATGATCGGGCCAGGGTCGGAGAGCCCGCTCGTCTCGACGATCACGCGGCGCAAGGGGCCACGGCCTGCCGGCCTTGCGCGGGTCGCGAGGTCACCGAGCGTCGCGACCAACTCGCCGCGGACACTACAGCAGACGCAGCCGTTGGCGAGTTCGACGATGCCGTCGGCCGTTGCGGTCTCTACAAGCAGCGGGTCAATGCCCGCCTCGCCGAATTCGTTGACGACCACCGCCGTGTCGGTGACATCGGTTTCGGCCAGGAGGCGGTTGAGCAGCGTCGTCTTGCCGGAGCCGAGGAAGCCGGTGAGAATCGTCAGCCGGATGGGCGGCGGCAAGGCTGTCGCCTCAGCGGTTCGCTCGCTCATCGGGCGTCGGCGGCGGTCATGCTTTCGGCCGGCCGCAACCGCATTGCGGCTGGGGCGCGGTAGATGCTGAGCCGACCGGTCTTGCCGTCCGAATTTTCGCTCGCGTCGATGGCCTGAGACGCCGGGCGCGCGATTGCCGGGGACGGGCTTTTGGCCTGCGACGCCCAATCGGAGAGGATCTTCTCGATCTCCTTGTTGCGCACGACGGCCGCGCCGTCGGCCGCGAAGCTCGTCGCCGCGACGGGGCGTTGCGGGCGATCCAGGCCTGCGGATTGCTGCGCCGGGTTTTCGACCGCAATGCTGGCTGCGGCGTCGTCGGATCTGGCGGCTGTCGCGTCAGCCGTGGGCGAGCCTGCGATGGGCGACGCTTTTGCATCGGCCGGCTTGGCGATCTGGTCGCCGGGTCCGTTGGTCGTGGGCGCGTCGGTGCTGGACGGTAAGGCCCCGGTGACCGGCGCACCGTCCTCGGGGCGCGGCGTCGGAATCGGGATGCCATAGGCGTCGAGGATCGAGACGCCGGCGGGGATCTTGGCTGTCCCCGCGGCACCGCCGATCGAGACCTGGAGGGTGACGGGCGGGCGGCCGAGGTCGTGCAGGTAGGGGGAGCCGAACTTTTCGTCCCGGCCAGCCTCCTCGACGCGCTCGTTGGCCCGGTCGGTGCGTCCCCTCGACGAGCAGATGTAGTCGCTCGTGTCGATCGGGGGCCCTGAAGAGACCGGCAATTCGTCGACGGTCTTGTTGATGGTCTTCGGGTCGGTCTTGAAGCCGTCCTCGAGAAGGCTGGCGGCGAGGCGTTCGCGGGGATCGTCCCGTTGGCGCCCATCACCACTGCAACGATGGTGCGGCCGTTGCGGGTCGCGGAGGAGACGAGGTTGAAACCGGAGGCGCAGATGTAGCCGGTCTTCATGCCATCGGCACCGTCAAAGCGGCCAAGCAGCTTGTTGCCGTTCTTGAGGACCCTGGCGTCCAGCGCGATCGCCTCGGTGCCGAAGTAATTGGCGAAAGCGGGAAACTCGCGGCGGATCGTCATGCCGAGGATCGCAAGGTCCTTGGGGCTCGAATACTGTCCGTCCTGCGGCAGCCCGTTCGGATTGACGAAATGGGTGTCCTTCATTCCGAGCCGCGCCGCGTCGGCGTTCATCATGTCGACGAAGTCTTCCATCGAGCCGCCACCGAGGGTCTGCGCGATGGCATAGGCCATGTCGTTGGCCGACTTCACCAGCATCATGCGCAGCGCCATGTCGAGGCGGATCACGGTGCCCGGCTTGAAGCCCATCTTGCTCGGCGGCTCGGCATTGGCCCTGCGTGTCATGACGACCGGCGTGTTCATCACCGCCTTCCCGTCACGCAGCATGTTGAGCGCGACATAGGCGGTCATCAGCTTGGTGGTCGAGGCCGGATAGCGCCGCTCGCTGGCGCGGTTGGCCGACAGCACCTTGCCGGTGGCAACGTCGATTGCGACGGACGCCATCGGCTCGCCTTCGGACGCGGTCTTTTCCGTCGTGGGCTTTTCGGGCTCGGATTTGACCGGTGCTGCGGCGGCAGATTTTACGGCGAGGATCGTACCCAGAGCGGGCCCAAGGACCGACCCGACAAAAGCTGCAGGCGGCATCAGGCCGATGGCGAAGGCCGCAAGGCCTGCGGCGAAGACGGTTCGGAACGGCATTCTGCTCAACGTCGTCACGCCAGAGGGTCTCCAGATCATTGGACGATCGGGCGCGCCATGCCGTCCGCAACGGCGCCGATCGAGGGTTCTTCGGGCTCGCGGTTACGACCTAGCTGTGACGCAAGCATGGCAAGGACGCAAGACGGAGACCGCCATGCTGGTTACCGGACGGGCCTACGCCTGCCTTTGGCCTCTTCCTCCGGCGCAAATCGACTGCATCGGACCGAGTGCACCGGATTGACGTTGCAGGCCGCCGGGCGTTTATCGGCATGTCCCAGATGACCGGAAAGCCCCGATGCCTGTCAACAATCGAATCGCCGACGCCCAAGCCGAAATCGCCGGCTGGCGGCAGACCCTCCATACGCGACCGGAAATCCTCTACGAGGTGCACGAGACGGCCGCTTTCGTCGCCGAAAAGCTTGCCGCCTTCGGCTGCGACGAGGTGTTGACCGGGATCGGTCGCACCGGCGTCGTCGGCCTCGTCCACGGCCGCGGAGGCGCGGGGGGAGCGATGATCGGTTTGCGATGCGACATGGACGCGTTGCCCATCGATGAGGCGACCGGTGTTTCCTACGCATCGCAGATTCCCGGCGCGATGCATGCCTGCGGTCATGATGGGCACATGGCGATGCTGCTCGGCGCGGCGCGCAGTCTCTGCGAGACACGCGCGTTCGACGGCACCGTCGCGCTGATCTTCCAGCCGGCCGAGGAGGGTGGTGCCGGCGGCAAGGCGATGATCGACGACGGCCTTTTCGACCGCCTGCCGATTGCGCGCGTCTACGGCATGCACAATCTTCCTGGAATGCCGGTGGGTCGCTTCGGAGTGCGCCACGGCGCGACCATGGCTTCGACCGACGAGTTCGCGATCACCGTAGAGGGCCGCGGCGGACATGCCGCGCTGCCGCATCGCACGCTCGACCCGATCGTCATCGGCGCGGCGATCGTCCAGAGCCTGCAGGCCATCACCTCGCGCAGTGCCGATCCGCTGAAATCCCTGGTGGTTTCGGTCACGCAATTCCATTCCGGCTTTGCGCTCAACGTCATTCCCGACAAGGCGGTGATCTCGGGGACGGTGCGCAGCCTCGACAGCGCCATGCGCGATCTTGCCGAAACGCGCATCCGCGAGGTCGCCGCCGGAACCGCTGCCGCCTACGGTGCAAGCGCCAGGGTCGATTACGACCGCAACTATCCGGTCACGATCAATGATCCGGCCGAGGCCGATTTCTGTGCGGCGGTCGCGGCGGACATCGTCGGCCAAGACCACGTCGACACGGCGGTCGCGCCGATGATGGCGGGTGAGGATTTTTCCTACATGCTGGAGAAGAAGCCGGGCGCCTACATCTTCATCGGCAATGGCGACAGCGCCAGCCTGCACAACCCGGCTTACGACTTCAGCGACGATGCCATCGCCTTCGGAGCGAGCTACTGGCAACGGCTGGCCGAGGCCGCTCTCGCTCAGCGTTGAGACGTTTGCCGTTTCGCGCGTTGTGCCGCGCCGGGGCTCGGCCACCGACCTCGCATCGCATCGGGCGGTGGCGGCGGACTGATCGATTTCTGCGCCCTGCAACGCAGCGGTCTCGACCCTGTTGGAACCCACGGGTTATGCGGAAGGACGGCTGGCACTCGATTGCGCCCGCCGGACTTTTCCAGGCATAATTCGCCGCCCAGGCATAAGGCTTTGGCAGGATGGCTATTTCCGTTCTGACCTGCCATCACACTCTTGTCAGCGCCGCCTAAGCTATGATCGAGCGCCCTCAACTGATGTGAACTCTACGGTCAGGGACACCAGACGAAAGGATCATCGATGGCCAAGTCCGCTCACGCTGCCCTGATCAAACGGCTGGAACTCATCGGAGATCTCGACGCGCAGGACCGGGCGGCGATCGAGCGCCTGGCTGTGCAGATCAAGGAATTCCAGCCTGGCGAAGACATCGTCCGCGAGGGCGAACGGGTGCATGCGTGCTGCATCCTGATGACCGGCTTTGCGTTTCGTTACCGTACGCTTCTCGACGGCAAGCGTCAGATCATCGCCTTCCACGTTCCCGGCGACATTCCGGACCTGCACAGTCTTCACATCAACATCATGGACCACAGCTTCGCGGCGACCGATCGTTCGACAATCGCCTTCGTCCCACACGATGCGGTATGGGGCCTGTGCCGCGAGCGTGAAAACGTGGCGGCGCTGCTCTGGCTCGAAACATTGATCGATGGCGCGATCTTCCGCGAATGGATTGTGGGCTTGGGCCGCCGCTCGGGTCGCAGCCGTACGGCACATCTGCTGTGTGAATTGGCAGTTCGCATGCGTTCGGTCGGGCTCGCCCCCGATTCCGTCTTCCGCCTGCCGCTCACCCAGCACGAGCTCGCCGATGCCCTCGGCCTCACGGTGGTGACCGTCAACCGTGTTCTGCAGGATTTTCGCGCCAAAGGCCTCGTCGATCGCGAACGCTCGCGCATGGTCATCAAGGACTGGCCGGAATTGTCGAGAATTGCAGAATTCGATCCGAACTATCTACATATGCGGAGGAGCATCGATATGGTGCCGACGATCGTAGAGCGTCTTGCGCGCTGATCGACTATTTCCCAAAGCTTGTTGGAGGCGTGAGGCGCGCTGCCGTCGAAAGGATCGTCTGGTGGGGATATTTGGTCAGGTCGACCGCTGCCGCCTGTTCCGGCGATGCGGCAAAACCTGCGGAATCTTCGATTGCATGTGTTGCGGCGCAAAGGCGCGCGTGCAAAGCAGCCAATTTCCTTGAGTTTTTACGCGTAAGCGTGTAGTATCGCGGTGCAGTCGAGTTGCGCGACACCCCGACATGTCGTGCCGAACTCGCGGGTTCTCCGAAAGGGTCTTTCAAACTGCCGTCGAGATTGCGGATCGCGCAGGGTCATTACGACCTTCGCGATTGTCTTGTCGATGCGGACCTTTTCGCCTGGTGACTGTGGCCGACGATCATCGTCGACTCCAAGCAAATCGGCAGCGTTCGGGCTGCCTCTCGTGTCTAGCGGCTGTCGCTGCCGGACACAACAGGGAGTAAAAAAAAGCGTATGAGCACCCAGAAGAAAACCTCCCAAAAGCAGGGCTTCAAGACCGGCGAAAGCATCGTCTATCCAGCCCACGGCGTCGGCCGCATCGTCGCGATCGAAGAACAGGAAGTGGCCGGCATGAAGCTTGAGCTTTTTGTCGTCGACTTCGAGAAGGACAAGATGCGCCTCAAGGTGCCCGTCGCGAAGGCCGAGGCCGTCGGCATGCGTAAGCTTGCCGAGACCGATTTCGTGGAGCGCGCGC
>JBBSUS010000094.1:0-7417 GCA_038234195.1 Hyphomicrobiales bacterium
GTCGCGCATCACGCCGTAAACCTCCGCGATCATCGCGCTTTCCAGCATCTCCACCGTCACCGCACCGTCTGCCAGCCGCATCGGGGCCGCGCCGAACTCGGCCTCGCCCGCCGCCCGCTCGTCGAGCCGGGCCGATACATTGCGCGCCGTCACCGCCGCCTCGATCACCGGGATCGGCGCGCCGAGCATCTGCGCCTCGATCGCGGTCCAGCGCCCGGTGCCCTTCTGCCCGGCGCGATCAAGAATCACATCCAGGATCGGCGCGCCCGTCGCCTCGTCCGTTACCCCGGCCACATCGGAGGCAATCTCCACCAGATAGGACGCCAGCGTCCCCTTGTTCCAGCGCCCGAACACCTCCGCCACAGCAGGCGCACCCATCGCCAGACCGTCGCGCATGACGCCATAAACCTCGGCGATCATCTGCATGTCGGCATATTCGATGCCGTTGTGCACCGCCTTGACGAAATGGCCCGCTCCATTCTCGCCCATCCGCGTCGCACAGGGCGTGCCGTCGAAATGGGCCGCGATCGCCTTCAGGATGTTCGACACCCGGTCCCAGTCCTGCTTCCTTCCGCCGACCATGATCGAGGGTCCATGTCGCGCACCTTCCTCACCGCCGGACACTCCCATACCGACGAAGTTGACGCCGGTGCCGTCGACCTTCGAGGCGCGACGCACCGTGTCGTTGAAATCGGCATTGCCCGCATCGATGAGAATGTCGCCATCGTCGAGATGCGGCAGAATATTGTCCATCTGTTCGTCGACCGGCGCGCCGGCTTTGACCATGACGATCACGACGCGCGGCGTCTTCAACGCGGCGATGAAGTCCTCGAGCGAACTGGCTGGCACCAGCCTGTCGGAGAATTCGGCATTCTCTTCGGCGACCTTCGCCGTCTTACCAGCCGTTCGGTTACCGAGCGCGACGGTAAAGCCGCCATTGTCGGCGAAGTTGAGGGCGAGATTGGCGCCCATCGTGCCCATTCCATAAACGCCGAGATCGGCCCGTCCATCAGCCATTGCCTGTGCCCCTGTTGATCGTCCGTGCCAGAGCCCCAAAAGCGACGTCGACACGGCATTTCCGACCGTCGCAAGCACGCCGGCCCTCGTCCTGAAATCAAAAGCCTACCGATTGTTTCGATATCGACCCATTGCCCGTTCCCATATGGCGGACTGCGGCGCGCAGGCCACCAGGCGCCGGACATTTACGCCGTCGATTTCATGCGGTGAACCGTCACCCTCGCGGTGGCAGTACCGGGCCGCGCCGACATTTCGCGATAAGATCGAGAACGATTTCGGCTGCAGCCTCACCCGGCGGCCGCTCGATCGCCATCCGTCTTCGGATTTCGGCGAAGCCCTCGATCTGCGCCCGCCGTTCCGGGGAGTCGGTCAAGAGCCGCGCCATTCGCCGTGCCAAAAGCTCTGGTCGCACGAATTCGTGGAAATGCTCGGCGACAAGCGGGTGATCGAGAATGAAATTCGGCAGCGCCGCCGTCCAGGCGGTGATGATGTGGCGGAATTGATAACCGATCGGGTCGAGCTTGTAGGCGAGCGCCATCGGCACGCCTGCGAGCGCCAATTCCAGTGACACCGTGCCGGAAGCTGCCAACGCCGCATCGGCCTCGGAAAAGGCCTGCCATTTGGCTGCATCTCCAGTGACGATGCGCGGCTTTACGGCCCAGGAGGTAATCTTGTCCTCGATCAGTGCCCGGTGCCGCGGGACGGCGGGCAACACCGCGCAAACGTCAGGCAAGAGTTCGGCCAGACGCTCCAAGGTCGTGCCGAAATCGTCGATCAGCCGGTTGATCTCGCCGCGCCGTGAGCCGGGCAGAATCAGCAGCGTCGGCGGCTGGCGCGGCCGCGGCTCGACCGTCGGTCCATCCGCCGCCGCCATCATCGCCCGCACCTCGGGAACCGTCACCAGTGGATGGCCGACATAGGTGGCGGGCGGGCCACCGAGCCGCGCCAGCGTTTCGGGTTCGAACGGCAAGACACAGATGGCGTGATCGACATAGGGCCGCATCGCCGCCGCGCGGTAGGGCCTGTAGGCCCAGACCGTCGGTGGAACGTAGTTGACGATCGGCATCAAAGGTCGCTTGGCCCGCACGCGCTTGGCCACCCGATGCGAGAAACTCGGGCTGTCGATGATCACCAGCAGATCGGCCTTGGACCGAATGATGAAATCCGCCGTCTGCGAAACCCGCCGCAACAACTGCGGCAGCCGGGCGACGATCGCCCCGATGCCGATGATCGAAAGCTCATCGATATCGAAAAGTGTCTCGACGCCCTCCGCTTGCATCGCCTCACCACCCAACCCGATCGCTTCGATCGGCTCGCTGGACAGAGCCCTGAGCGCGCGGATGAGGTCGGCGCCGATGCGGTCGCCAGACGGCTCGCCCACGACGAAGGCCACCGTCGTCACGACGGCTTGCCTTCCGCCCGCTCCGCGCATTGCGCGCCGGATGTGCCGCCCGGTGCTTCGACCTGCGAAGCAAGACCGACCAGTGCGATGCCGTGCCGGGACGCCGCGGCCACGACCTCGTCGAGGCCGAGGATCAGGCTGTGGCCAGCACTGACGCCGATCGCCGTGATCCCCGCCGTCGCCGCCTCCTCGATGGTCGAGACGCCGATGCTCGGCAGGTCGAAGCGTTCGTCCTGAACAGGCTTCTTCATCTTGACGAGAACACAGCGCTCCGACTTGCCGATGCGGCCAGCGCGCCGAAGATCCGCAACGCGTTCAAGCATGACCTTGGTGCCCTCTATCCCTTCCAGCGCAATCACCCGATCGTTCGAGGCGACCACCGCCTGGCCGATATCGAGTTCGCCGAGCCGCAGCGCAGCCTTGGCGCCAAGCACGAGCGCCGCGCTTTCTGCGCCATTTGGCGGCCGGCGCGTCAAAGCCCCGAGCGGGGTCAGCAAGCGCGGCACGATGTCCTGGACGCCGACCAGAGTGAAACCGTGGGAGGTTTCCAGAAAACGCGTCAGGCTGCGCAGCAACCGGTCGTCGCCGCCTCGCACGATGTTCAGGACCGAAGGCATGATGCGTAACGTCTTCAGGCTCGGCATCAGCGAGCGAAAATCGGGACGTTTCGTGACGGTGCCGCAAAAGACCAACCGCTTCACACCCCGTGTCTTCATGTAGGCGATCGCATCTCCAACGCGGCCCCAGGCGAAAGGGCGGCTGTCGTAGGTCGACCAGTCCTCGTCGATCGCGTCGGCAATCTGCACCACGACGACCGCCCCGCGCCCGTCCGCAAGGGCCGCATCGGCAACGATGCGTGGCAGTTCGCCGCCACCGGCGACGATCCCAAGCGCATCCTGTGATTGGTCCATCGCCGACCCGCTCAGCCGAGCGGCGTATGACGGGGGAAGCAGAGCGCACGGTCTCCACCGGACCGAATGAAAGCGAGAAGGTCCTGGACGAGCGGATCGTCGGGGAACTCCTGCGTCACCTCGTCGATGTTCTCCTTGAATGTCAGGTCGAAGGAGAACAGCATGCGATAGGCGCGACGCACGTTGCGGATTGCTTCCCGGCCGAAGCCGGCGCGCTTCATTCCGATCACGTTGAGGCTGGAAAGATAGGCACGGTTGCCCAGCACCATGCCGAACGGAATGACGTCGCCTTCGACCGCCGCGAGACCCCCGACATAGGCGTGATGGCCGACCCGCGTGAACTGGTGAATGCCTGAACCGCCGGCGATCGTCGCGTAATCACCGACCGTACAATGGCCGGCCAGCATGACGTTGTTGATCACGGTCACGTTGTTGCCCACGAGGCAGTCATGAGCGACATGGGCACCCGTGAAGAAGGCGCAATTGTCGCCGATCGTCGTCTCGGAGCGTCCTTGCACGGTGCCCGGATTCATCGTCACGTGCTCGCGCACCAGGCAATTTCTGCCGATGACCAGGCGGGTGTCCTCTCCGCGATATTTTAGGTGCTGCGGCGCGTGGCCAAGCGAGGCAAAGGGCCATATCTGCGCGCCTTCGCCGATCGTCGTGTTGCCCCACAAGACCACATGCGAGCGAAGTCGGCTTCCCGGCCCCAGACGCACCGTCGGACCGATGTGGCAAAACGGTCCGATCTCGCAGCCCTCGCCGATCACGGCACCGTCCTCGACGACCGTCGATGGATGGATAACTGTTTCCACCATGCGCTCAGGCCTCGTCGCGCAGCACGAGCATCGCGCTGATCGACGCCTCGGCGACCTTCTTCTCGTCGACCTTGGCGACGCAATCGAACTTCCAGATGTTGCCGCGACGCTTCGTCTGGACCACGTGATATTCGAGCCGGTCACCCGGGATCACGGGCTTGCGGAACTTGGCGTTGTCGATGGTCATGAAATAGACGAGCAAAGGTTTATCAGAGCCGTACGATCGGGCACAGATCGCCCCCGCCGTCTGTGCCATGCCCTCAATGATCAAGACCCCGGGCATGACCGGCGATCCGGGAAAATGTCCCAGGAAATGCGGCTCGTTCGCTGTGACGTTCTTGATGCCGACGGCGCTTCGGTCCGCGTCGATCATGATGATTTTGTCGACCATCAGGAACGGATAGCGGTGAGGCAGGAGCTTGAGAATTTCCAGGATATCGACGCTGCCCAGCGTCGTCGCGTCATCGCTCATCGTCGGTTCCTTGCGACGGCATCTTCTTGGAAAACTCCGACAATGCGGTGATCTCACGAAACCACTGCCGGATCGGCTTGGCGGGAGTGCCACCCCAACGGCCTTTTGCAGGAACATCGCTCGCAATGGAAGCCGTACCCGCGATTTGCGCGCCGTCGCCGATCGTCGAATGGCTATTGACGCCGGATTGCCCGCCCATCATCACGCCGTCGCCGATCACGACGCTGCCCGAAATCCCGACCTGTGCTGCAATGGCGCAGTGTCGCCCGATGCTGGTGTTGTGAGCGATCTGGACCTGGTTGTCGATCTTGGTGCCCTCGCCGATCACCGTGTCGCGGATCGCCCCGCGATCGATCGTCGTGTTGGCGCCAATCTCGACGTCGTCCTGAATGATCACCCGGCCGATCTGAACAGCCTTGATCAGACCATTCGGGCCGGGCACGTAGCCGAATCCGTCCTGGCCGAGACGTGCACCGGGATGCAGGATGACCCGATTGCCAAGGTAGCTGTGGATGATGGTCACCCCGGCGCCGATCTGGCAGTCGCGACCGATCCGGCAACCGGTGCCGATCACCGTGTGGGCGCCGACAATGGTGCCGCGCCCGATTTCGACGTCCGGCCCGATCACAACGAAGGGCTCGACCGTCACGCCATCCTCGAGTCGTGCCGAAGCATCGATCTCAGCCTTCGGCGACACGCCTGACGCCCCGATCGCGCTCGAAATGGCTACGGCCTGCGGAAACAACTCACGGCCGACCAGGGCGAACACCGGCATGACCGCCCGCGCGACCAGCGCCGGCTTGTGCGTGGGCACATGGACAAGGTGCTGCTTCTTGATGATGACGCAGGCCGCCTGCGACAGCGCCAGATCGTCGAGATAGCGAGGGTTTTGAAAGAAACTGACATCGTCGGGACCCGCCTCGCCAAGCGAGGCGACCCCATAGACCCGCCGGTCTGGATCGTCGCATTGTACGAGATCGGCACCGGACGCAGCGGCCAGATGACGAAGCGTCAGACCGTCGCCGCGGGAGAAGAAGCTGGATTGAACCATATTCGAAGGGGCCGGCATGACCGGCCCCGTCCCTTGCCCGCGATCAGAAGCGCGAGGAGAAGCCGAAGGAGAACTGCTGGAGATCGTCGAAGCTCTCCTTCTTGAGCGGCTGCGCATAGTTGACGCGCAGCGGACCGAAGGGCGACGCCCAGATCAGGCCGACACCGGCCGATGCGCGCAACGAGAAGTCTTCACCCTGAAGGCCCGGCGCACCGGAGAATTCGCTCCCCCAGAGAGACCCGGCGTCGGCGAAGACCGCCCCGCGGAAACCAAGATCGCGCGAGATGAGCGGCAACGGGAAGGTCGCTTCCGCCGAGGCGTTGGCGTAATCGGTACCGCCGATCGACACGGTGTTCTGGCGCGGGCCGATACCCTTGTAGTCGAAGCCGCGAACGATGTCCTGGCCCTTGAAGAAGTTGTCGAAGACCCGCAGGCCGTCGCCGCCGAGAGTAGAAACGTTGCCGGCGCCGGCGGTCAACTGGCCGATGACGTCGTACTCTTCGTTCAAGAGGTGGAAGTAGCTCGCCTTGGCGGTCGACTTGATGTAGTTCGCGTCGCCGCCGAGACCGGCGAATTCCTGACCGGCCTGGACGAAGAAGCCGTTGCGAGGATCAGTGGCATTGTCCAGCGTATTGTAGGTGAGCGAGTAGGACACCGACGAGGTCAGGTAGGGGCTGTCGCAGATCGCTTCGTTGATGATCGGCGAGCGCGTGTATTGCGGCGCGGCGATGATGACGCCGTTCTCGTCGCGGATGTTGCCGAAACCGGTGGCGCTGCCACTGTTCGGGCCGTTGACATAGGACAAGGGATTGGCATCCCCGCAGGTGCTGCGGATCTGCGCACCACTGGCGTCGGTCAGGGCAACGCCCGTCGTCGGGTTGCCGAGGTCGAGCCCGTTGTTGTTGCCGAACTCTTCCTGCTTGATGTTGTACGCGATCTGCGCCGTGAGGCTTTCGGTGATCGGAGCCGCGAGACGAAGGTCGCCGCCGGTGCGCTTGGAGTCGTAATCGCCCGACGTGCTCTCGCTGCGATAGACGTCGAAGCCGGCCGCAAGCCTGCGGCCAAGGAAATACGGTTCGGTGAACGAGAGCGTGTAGTTCCGGGTATCGGTGCCGAAGCCGGCCGAGACCTTGATGAACTGGCCGCGTCCGAGGAAGTTGCGCTCGGTGACGCCGATCTCGGCGACAGGGCCGGAGCTTTCGCCGCCGGTCGTGTAGCCACCGCCCAGCGAGATTTCACCGGTCGCCTTTTCGACAACGTCGACGATGACGATCACACGATCGGGCTCAGAGCCCGGCGCGGTCGAGATGTTGACCTTCTCGAAGAACTTCAGATCCTCCAGCCGCTGCTTGGCGCGCTGGATGAGCACCTGGTTGAAGGCATCGCCTTCAGACACGTCGAACTCGCGACGGATCACGTAGTCACGGGTCTTGGTGTTGCCGCGAATTTCAAGTCGTTCGACATAGGCGCGCGGGCCCTGATCGATGACGTAGTTGATCGCGATCGTATGATTGGTGAAATCACGGTCGCCGCGCGGCGTCACCTGGGCGAACGCGTAGCCGGCATTGGCAAGGGTGTTAGTCAGGTTGACCAGCGTGTCCTCGACCTTCTTGGCGCTGTAGGTATCGCCCGGCGTCGTCTTGAGCTCGCCATACAGCGACTGCGTGTCAACTCCGGAAATCATCGAGTCGATGTGGACGTTGCCGAACTGATAGCGCTCGCCTTCCGACACGGTGACGGTGATGA
>JBBSUS010000095.1:0-7381 GCA_038234195.1 Hyphomicrobiales bacterium
ATCGCGGCGACTACGACCAGTTCGAACGCCAACGGGCCGAGAAACTCGAGCTTCTGCAGAAGCAGATCGTCAAGCAGACCGCCGAACGCAAGCACATGGAGTCCTTCGTCGAGCGCTTCCGCGCCAAGGCCTCGAAAGCACGACAGGCTCAGTCGCGACTGAAGGCGCTGGAGCGCATGCAACCGCTGCAGAGCATCGTCGAGGAGCATGTGACGCCCTTCGTGTTCGATACGCCGGACAAGCAGCCTGCCTCGCCGATCATTGCGATGGAGAAGGTATCGGTCGGCTACGAGCCGGGCCGACCGATCCTGTCGCGCCTCGATCTGCGCATCGACACCGACGACCGCATCGCCCTTCTCGGCCAGAACGGCAACGGCAAGTCGACGTTCGCCAAGCTGCTGGCCGGCCGGCTGAAGGCCGATAGCGGCGAGATCACCAAGGCGCCAGGGCTTAAAATCGCATTCTTCGCCCAGCACCAGATCGACGATCTCAGGCCCGCCGAAAGCGCCGTCCAGCACGTGCGCCGCATGATGCCGGACGCGGCCGAGGCGAAGATTCGCGCCAAGGTCGCCCAGATGGGCCTGCCGACCCAGAAGATGGACACGGCCGCCGACAAGCTGTCAGGCGGCGAGAAGGCGCGTCTCTTGATGGGCCTTGCGACGCTCGACGCACCGAACGTCCTGATCCTCGATGAGCCGACCAACCATCTCGACATCGAGGCCCGGGAGAGCCTGGTGCGGGCGCTCAACGATTATCCCGGCGCCGTCATCCTGATCAGCCATGACCGCCATATGGTCGAGGCGACGATGGACCGGTTGTGGATCGTCGGCGACGGAACGGTTTCGCGCTACGACGGCGACCTCGACGACTACAAGAAGCTGATCCTCTCGGGCACCAAGGCCAGCGGTCCCCCGATCGGCGACGATCACGAGGGCAACGAAGCGTCGATGTCCACGCCCGCGCCCCAGGTCTCCAAGGTCGACCAACGACGCCTTGCCGCCGAAAAGCGCGAGACGCTGAAGCCCTTGAAGGGCAAGATCGCCCAGCTCGAAATCCAGATCAAACGGCTGCAGAAGACGATCTCGGACCTCGACGAACAACTGGCCGACCCGGCGCTCTACACCAGCGATGCAGCCAAGGTGACGCGGCTGAACAAACAGCGGTCCGACGCAGCCAAGACGCTGGAGCGCTGCGAGGAAGACTGGCTCGGGCTGACCGAGGAACACGACGCCGCGATGGCTGCCGAATAGGTCCGATGCATACGGCCCCCGTCGAGGACGGGGTGCGAACGCTTCAGCGATCGTCCACCCGATCGTCATCGGCACTTGCCTCGGCTTTCGAGCCAGCCACAGCGGACGATGGATCCGAAGTCACGTTCGACGCTGCGGCCTTCGGCTCGGATAAAGTCGGCTTGGGCTTTTTCCAGTATTCCGGCCACGCCGCCAGACGATGGATATTCCAGGGCTCCGGTTCGACGGGGATCGATCGCGTGACGCTCGGTCCTCTTGTCGACCCATCCATTTGAAGGGCGAGTGAGCCCGTGCGGCGAAGAGTGCGGAGCGTGACCAGGATCGCGCCTGAGCGGCAACGCGTCATCCGGATCGCCCTAGCCACGATCGCAATATCGCCGGCATCGCAGGCCGCGCCGGTCTGTTCGTAATTCGTCGTGTAGGCAACCTTTAGCCCGTCTGCGGTACGGAAGAGGCAGAGGTCGTCTTCGCACCGGGTTTCGAGCTTGGCCCGCCGGAAAGCCGCAGCCCCGATGCCAGGACCTGGAATGCCGAGTGTCCGCTCCCATTGGCTGGCAACGAAGTCGTTCGGGTTCGCCTTGAGAAAGGCCAGATGCGGCTCGCCGTCCTCATCGGCCGAAACTGTGGCGATCTCCTTGCCGTCCTCGAAGATCAACAAGGTTGGCAAGGGTGTCCGGTTCGGCGACAGGAGCAACCCGGCAACAAGCAGCGGCAGTGCCGTCCAGCGCAGGTTGCTGGCGAAGCAAGCTGCGGCGAGGATTGCCGCGACCAACAGGACCAGCCCGGTCGCGGTGCTTGATCCGACCGCCTGGTCCGGCAGTCTTTGGTATACGAATTCGGCTATCCGCAAGACCCAGTCGACGCCAACGCCCATGGCTTGAAACGGCCAGGTTTCGAGGCCGAGCGGCATCAGCAGGCAGCCGATCAAGGCGAGCGGCATGATCCAAAGCGTGAACAGCGGCATCGTCAAAACGTTGGCAACAAAGCCGAACAGTGCCAGGCGGTGGAAGTGGTAGACCGAGAATGGACCGGTGGCAGAGCCTGCAATGAGCGATGTCAGCGCAATCGCCAGAAGGCCGGCAGCCAGCTTTCGCACCATTCCGCTCGGCGCCGAGCGCCTGGCGCTTCGGCGCTGCGACAAGATGGAATAACCGCCGATCAGAGCAACTGTCGCGGCGAAGCTCATCTGGAAGCTTGCCGTCAATACGGCGTGAGGCGCCAGCGCGACGACGACGATTGCCGCGATCGAGACATTGCGCAGGGTCAGTGCCGGGCGGTCGAGCATCACCGCCGTCAGCATGATCGCCAGCATGACGAAGGCTCGCTGCGTCGCGACATTGGCGCCGGACACGCCGAGATAGAAGGCCGCGATCAGCAGCGCCACGCCGGCGGCGATCTTCTTGGCCTGAAAGCGCAGCGCAATCGACGGAACCAGTGCGATCGCTCCACGCACGATCAGCATCGCAAAGCCGGCGACGATCGCCATGTGCAGACCGGAGATCGACAGGACATGGGCAAGGCCGGTGCCGCGCAGCCATTCCTCCGCCTTCTCCGGCAGACCGCCGCGTTCGCCGGTCACCAGTGCCGCGGCGATCGCGCCGGCGGCCCCACCGATCGCATCGCGGATGCGCTCGGTCATGGCGAGGCGGATCGTCGCCAGATCGCGCCGGAGGTGGGTGATGATGCCGGTCTGCGGAGGGACTTCCGTCAGATCTGGCGCATCGGGGGCGCCAAGCGAAAACCCGTAGGCGCCGACGCCGTCGAAGAACGGCGCGAAGGCAAAATCATAGGCGCCGGGCATCGCCGGACCGGACGGCGGACGAAGGCGCACGAGGCCGGCGAAGCCGTCGCCGATGGGGATCGGCGCGTGGCGCGAGCCGACGATGATCCGAACGCGCTCGGGCGGCCGCGACAGCACCGGTCGCTCGGTTCTGGCGATGTCGACGAGATAGCGGTAGCGGCCCCGCTCGTCGCGTTCCCGCCCCGCGACCGTGCCAGTGATCCTGACCGTCGCCTCGCCGGAAAATATCGTCGTCGTGGTGCGGGCGATCTCGAGGGTCGCAAGGCCCATCCCGCAAACGGCAAAGCCGGCGAAGAAGGCGAGCGCACGAAACACCGGTCGTTCCGCAAGCCGCCGCGCAAGGTAGACGAACGCAATGGCAAGCGCTGCGATGACCAGCCAAGGAAGCCGCCAACCTGCGCCGTCGGCGAGCGCTATGCCGACCATCAACCCGATTGGAATCAGATGAAAGCCCGAACGGGCGGCGATTTCGGCGTCGATCTGGCGTTCCAACCAGGTCCCGGCGGCCTCGCGCCGGCGGCCGGGCTGCGGCAGGGTGGGCAAGGCCGGCAGCAGACGCCCGAGCGTACGGGCCGCTGGACGCTCGCGTTCCAACGTCGCACCGGGGTCCGGATCGGTCGCGATCGTCATGGCATGACGTCCCTGCCCTCCTTCGGCCGATGGTCAGTTCATGAAGCGCAGCCGCACGGTCGGTCCCGGCTCCTTGCCTCGCCCCTCGCCTATGCTACACAGCCGCCACGCAATTGCGATCCTTCGCCGATGGATCGCGCCGACATCTCGCCCAACGATCCCCTCCTTCAGATCGGAGACACCATGACGGATCGAGTCGTGACCCGTTTCGCCCCCTCGCCGACGGGCTTCCTTCATATCGGCGGCGCGCGCACTGCGCTGTTCAACTGGCTCTACGCCCGTGCCACCGGCGGCAAGATGCTGCTGCGGATCGAGGACACCGACCGCGAGCGCTATACGCAGGAAGCCGTCCAGGCGATCATCGACGGGCTCGCCTGGATGGGACTTGAGGCCGACGAGGCGCCGGTCTCGCAGTTCGAACGCGCCGAACGGCACCGCGAGGTGGTCGAGGAGATGCTCGCCAACGACAAGGCCTATCGCTGCTATGCAAGCCAGGCAGAGCTCGAGGAGATGCGCGAGAAGGCCAAGGCCGAGAAACGTCCGCCACGCTACGATGGCCGCTGGCGCGACCGGGATCCATCGGAGGCGCCCGAAGGGGTCAAGCCGGTGATGCGGCTGAAGGCGCCGCTCGACGGGGAGACCGTCGTTCACGACATCGTCCAGGGCGAGGTGCGGTTTCCCAACAAGGATCTCGACGATCTGGTTCTTTTGCGATCAGACGGCAATCCGACCTACATGCTGGCAGTCGTCGTCGATGACCATGACATGGGCGTCACCCACATCATCCGCGGCGACGATCATCTGACCAATGCCGGTCGGCAGACGCTGATCTACAAGGCGATGGGCTGGGAAGTGCCGGCAATGGCGCACATCCCCCTGATCCATGGCCCGGACGGCGCAAAGCTGTCCAAGCGCCATGGCGCGCTGGGCATCGAGGCCTATCGCGATTTGGGCTATCTGCCGATCGCCCTGCGCAACTACCTCGTTCGCCTCGGGTGGGCCCACGGCGACGACGAGATCATTTCCACGGAGGAGATGGTCGAATGGTTCAAGCTGGAAGACGTCAACAAGGGCGCCGCGCGGTTCGACTTCGCCAAGCTCGAAGCCGTCAACGGTCACTGGATCCGCCGTTCGTCGGACGAGGCGTTGACCGATATGCTGATTGCCGAGCGCGATCATCTGCCGAACGGCGAAATCTTGAAACGCCGTCCCGACGACGAGGTACGCGCCAAACTTCTGGCGGCGATGGCCGGCCTCAAGGAACGCGCCAAGACGTTGGTGGAACTTGCCGACAGCACCAGCTATCTCTTTGCCGACCGGCCGCTCTCCATCGAACCGAAGGCCGAGACCATCCTTGCAGACGGCGGCCGCGCGGCGATCGCCGGGATGCTGCCAAAGCTCGAAGTCCTCTCTGAATGGTCCGCCACGGCTATCGAGGCCGCGGTACGCGAATACGCCGAGGCTGAGGGCCTCAAGCTCGGCAAGGCCGCGCAGCCTTTGCGTGCGGCGCTGACAGGCCGCACGACGTCACCCGGGGTCTTCGACGTTCTGGAGGTTCTTGGCCGCGAGGAATCGCTGGCCAGGTTGCGCGATCAGGCCGCCTAGCCGAGGAGCAGTGGGCGAAATCAGCGCATGGGCAACGATGCCCTCGCCGCGCTGCTGCATTGCAATATATGCCGTGACAGGCGAACTTGTGACCCAGTTGGCTTTGGAGTAGGCAGGCGGTGAACAATCCGTGTGCGCTGCGACAGCCTCGGCCGCTGGCCAACCATAGAAGGGAAAACGCATGGCAGATCAGTCGGCGAAGCTCACACTGGGTGATAAGAACGCGGGCCTCGAAATGCGCTCCGGCACGATCGGTCCGGACGTCGTGGATGTCACCTCGCTCTACAAGCAGACCGGTCTCTTCACGTACGATCCCGGCTTTTCCTCGACGGCGTCCTGCGAATCCGCGATCACCTATATCGACGGCGACGAAGGTGTTCTTCTTCACCGCGGCTACCCGATCGACCAACTGGCCGAGAAGGGCGACTATCTGGAGACCTGCTATCTCCTGCTCTACGGCGAACTTCCGACCGCCCGCGAAAAGGAGGATTTCGTCTATCGCGTGACCCGGCACACCATGGTCCACGAGCAGATGAGCCGCTTCTATACCGGCTTCCGCCGCGACGCGCATCCGATGGCCGTGATGGTCGGCTCGGTCGGCGCACTGTCGGCCTTCTATCACGACTCGACCGACATTGCCGATCCGCACCAGCGGATGATCGCTTCGCTGCGCATGATCGCCAAGATGCCGACCATCGCCGCGATGGCCTACAAATACCACATCGGCCAGCCCTTCGTTTATCCGCGCAACGACCTGTCCTATTCCGAAAACTTCCTGCACATGTGCTACGCCGTGCCGTGCGAGCCCTACCGGATCAATCCGGTGCTGGCGAAGGCCATGGACAAGATCTTCATCCTTCACGCCGACCACGAGCAGAACGCCTCGACCTCGACCGTGCGTCTCGCCGGCTCGTCGGGTGCCAACCCGTTCGCATGCGTCGCCGCTGGCATCGCCTGCCTCTGGGGTCCTGCCCATGGCGGCGCCAACGAGGCGGCGCTGAACATGCTGATGGAGATCGGCACCAAGGACCGCATCCCCGAGTTCATCAAGCGCGCCAAGGACAAGAACGACCCGTTCCGCCTGATGGGCTTCGGTCACCGCGTCTACAAGAATTACGATCCGCGGGCCAAGATCATGCAGCAGACCTGCCACGAGGTCCTCGACGAACTCGGCATCAAGGACGATCCGCTGCTCGAGGTCGCCATGGAGCTGGAGCGCATCGCGCTGACCGACGAGTACTTCATCGAGAAGAAGCTCTATCCGAATGTCGACTTCTATTCCGGCATCACGCTGAAAGCATTGGGTTTCCCGACCACGATGTTCACTGTGCTTTTCGCCGTCGCTCGCACGGTCGGCTGGATCGCCCAGTGGAAGGAGATGATCGAAGACCCGCATCAGCGGATCGGCCGTCCCCGCCAGCTCTACACCGGCGCGCCGATGCGCGATTACATCGGCGTCGACCAGCGCAGCTGATCAGCACACCGCCTTCGACATGCGACTTGACCACTTGTCACAAGGACCCTCGGCGCAAGCCGGGGGTTTTTCATTTTGAAAGCCACCTCGGGCGTCCGCCATGTGGCGGTCGGAGTTCGGCTTCCGATCGTGTTCCACCTTTTGCCGTGCCGGCGCGAGAACGACGACGTTCGACCAGATCCCTGAAGGGAGCATGGACGCGCTGGACCGATCGCTCGGTGCCGATCTACCCCGTAGCCACGCCTGCCCTACGTCGAGCTATGCCGCCGATGAGGTTGGCGCATTGCTCGGGCGGCGTTTGCGGACGAGACGCGACACGCCTTGCGAGAGACGCTCGATTTCCACGAAGATCACCGGCGTGATGAAAAGCGTGAGCATCTGGCTGACCAATAAGCCGCCCACGACGGCGATGCCCAGAGGCTGGCGAAGCTCCGAACTCGAACCCGTGCCGAGCGCAACTGGCAAGGCGCCGAGAAGCGCGCAGAACGTTGTCATCATGATCGGCCGGAATCGGCGCGTCGCAGCGGTCCGGATCGCTTCCACCGACGAAGTCTGGCCTTCACGGCGCAACGTGAGCGCGACGTCGATCATCATGATGGCGTTCTTCTTGACGATGCCGAT
>JBBSUS010000096.1:0-7344 GCA_038234195.1 Hyphomicrobiales bacterium
CCAGCGCGATGGCGCCGCCGGCGAGCCAGGCGCCCGGTTTCGGCAGAAGGCCCATGATGGCGAGCGCCGTCATCGATTTGCCCGATCCGGACTCGACGGCGATGCATAGGGTTTCGCCGCGGGCGAGCGTGAAGGAGAAATCGTCGACGACGGCGCGGCGCTCGGCGCCATGACCAACCTCGACCGTCAGGCCGGACACAGACAGGACCGACGTTGCGGCTTCTCCGTCCTTGCCGCTGAACTCGTCCCTTATCGCGCGCGTCGCGCGGTCGCCCGAGCCGCCAAGCTGATCGTCGGCGACGGCTCGGTCGAGGGTTTCCGCAACCGTCATTCGAAGACGCAGCGCGGAAAGTAGAAGGAAACGACCCAGTTCGGCATGTCGACGATCTCCGAAATGCGCAGGTCGCCGCAGGTCGAGACCAGCATGTAGGCGTCGACCGGATCCATCTGATAGCGCCCGGCGAGCAGATCGACCATCTGGGCGACGGCCTCTTTTGCGCCGCTCATCAGGTCGGGGCCAATGCCGGTCGTCACCTCGTAGCCCTTGGCGTCGAGATGACGGGAAACCGGGCCCGCCGTCGTGAAACGCGGCATCTTCAGCTTGGCGTCCTTGACGAGATCGATCGTCAGCACCGTGTTCATCGGGCTTTCGATCGCCGTCCCGCAGACCTCGCCATCTCCTTGGGCTGCGTGGGTGTCACCGACGGAAAACAGCGCACCGGCAACTTCGACCGGCAGGTACAGCACGGTGCCGGCCGACAGATCACGGATGTCCAGATTGCCGCCGACCCGGCGCGGCGGAACGATGGAATGGAGGCCGTTCTCGGCCGGCGCGTTGCCGATCGTTCCCGCGAAGGGTTTGAGCGGCACGCGTCCCGCCTTGCCGAAGAGCGCCGGCTCGACGCTGTCAGCATCGTATTTCCAGAGGGTCAGCGCCGGCTCCTTGAAGTCGTCGGCGAGCAGCCCGAAGCCGGGGATATTCGCCGTCCAACCGAAGCCGGAGGGCTTGAAGGCGTCGATGGTGATCTTGAGCGCGTCGCCGGGTTCAGCGCCCTCGACGAAAATCGGCCCGTTGACCGGGTTGATCTTGCCGAAGTCGAGGGTTCGGACGTCCTCCACCGTCGAATTCGCCGTCAGTTGTCCTGCGGACGAGTCGAGGCACTCGAACTCGATGGTCGAACCGGGCGCCACATGGGCGACCGGCTCGAGGGAATTATCCCAGCCGAAATGATGCTGACGGCCGTGGATGGTATAGTCGCAATTACTGCACATCGTTGACATACACATAGTCGTAGTTGATCGGAATATTGACGGGATCGGTGTAGAGCGCGTCGGCGCCGCCCATCCGCTTCGACTTCATTGTGAAGCGCTGTTCGTTGAAGACCGGGACCCAGGGCGCGTCGGCCATGATCTTGTCGTAGATGTCGCTCCACATCTTGTCGCGTTCCGCCGACTTGGCCGGATCGACCATCGCGTCGGCCTTGGCGGCCTCGGCGTCGAGGTCCTTGTTGCAGTACCAGGACCAGTTCCAGCCGCCCGGCACCGCGCCGGCGCAACCGAGGATCGGGCCATAGAAGTTGGACGGGTCGGGGAAGTCGGCAATCCAGGCCATGCCGCCCGACCAGACCATCGGCGCCTGGTCCTTGGCGCCGCCGGCGGCAATGACATTGGCTTGTGCGAGTGACTTGATGTCCGCCGAAACGCCGATCTCCTTCAGATCCTGCTGGATCGCCTGGGCGATGCGCGGGTTGGGGTCGGTGTTCATGACGAAGAGCTCGGTCGAGAACCCGTCCGGATGCCCCGCCTCGGCGAGCAGTTCCTTGGCCTGGGCGGGATCGTAGGGGTAGCCCTTGAAGCTCTTGTCGTAGCCCGGCATCGAGGGCGGTAGCGGCTGATTGGCCGGGAGCGCCCGGTTGTTGATCATCTGGACGATGCGATCCTTGTTGATCGCCATGTTGACCGCTTCGCGGACCTTCAGCTCATCGAAGGGCTTCATCTGGGTGTTCATGGTGATGTAGCCGGTCTGCAGCTGGCCACCCTCGACGACGCGGGCCTTTTGCTCGGGATCGCTCATCACCTCGGTGAACTTGGCCGGCGGAATGCCGTCGCCGGGAATGTCGATCTCGCCGTTCTGCAGCCGCAGCAGCGCCACGATCGGCTCCTGGCCAATCTCGAAGGTGATCTTGTCGAGATAGGGAACGCCCTTGCGCCAGTTGTCGTCGTTCTTCGCGAAGACCAACTGCTGGCCGATCGTCCAGTCGGCGAGCTTGAACGCTCCGGTGCCGACCGGATGGTGGCCGAAATCGCCGTTGGCGGCCTCGACGGCCTCCTTCGGCACGACGAAGGAAAAGTTCAGCGCCATGATATGCAGGAAGGTCGCATCAGGCCGCGACAGTTCGATCTTGACGGTGGAAGCGTCCGGGGTGGTCACACCCGCAAGGCCATCGGCCTTTCCGGCGGCGACGTCGTCATAGCCGACGATCGAGCCGAAGAAGCCGGCGCCGGGAGACTGCGTCTTCGGGTTCGTGACCCGGTCGAGGGAATATTTGACGTCTTCGGAGGTCATCTCGCGACCGTTGTGGAATTTGACCCCGGGCCGCAGCTTGAAGGTGAAGGTCTTGCCATCGTCGGAGATGGTGTAGCTCTCGGCCAGACCGGGACGGAGGTTGGTGGTGCCGGGGACATAGTCCATCAACCCGTCGAACAGGCTCTTGATCATCGACCAGTTCTGCCAGTCGTAGCCGATCGCCGGATCCAGGGTCGCGACGTCGTCCTTGTAGGTGACGACGATGGAGCCGCCTTCCTTGGCGTTGGGGTCGGGTTGGTAGTCGCCTGTCGAAGCCGCGCTGGTAACGGCCTTGCCGCCGTCGGTTGTCGCCGGGGTTGCAGCCGGAGCGGCCGCGTCCTGCGCCAGTGCCGGAAGTGCCGAGAGGCCGAAGAGAAGTGCGGAGGCCGCGACGGTGGTCTTGAGGAATGCTGTCATGAAGGCGATCCTTTCGGTTTGTGCGTTGGCGGTCGATGTCGAAGTGGGCGCGCGTCTCATTTGAGCTTGATGCGCGGGTCGATGAACGGCGTGACAAGGTCGGCGAGAAGATTGCCGAGGACGATGGCGCAGGCCGAGACCAGCGTCACACCCATAATGATCGGGATGTCGATGCGCTGGATCGCCTGCCAGGCGAGCTGGCCGATGCCGGGCCAGCCGAAGACGCTCTCGACGACGACAATGCCGCTCATGAACAGCCCGATGTCGATGCCGATCATGGCGATGACCGGCAGGATGGCATTGGGCAGCGCGTGGCGCAGCAGCACCGTTCGGCGCTTCAGGCCCTTGGCCCTGGCGGTGCGGATGAAGTCCTGGCGCAAGACGTCGATCATCGAGGACCGCATCATGCGCGAGTACCAGCCGGCACCGATGATCCCCAGGGTGAGTGACGGCAGGACGAGATGCTCGAAGCTGCCATAGCCGCCGATCGGGAACCAGTGGAGGCGCACGGCGAAGACGTAGAGAAGCAGCAGGCCCGTCACGAACTGCGGCGCCGAGACGCCGACGAAAGAGGTCACCATCAGCGCCTGGTCGGTGGCGGTGCCGCGTCTCAGCGCCGCAATCAGCCCCATGGTGAGACCGAGGACGAGCTCGCAGGTGATGGCGCCGACCATCAGCAGCAGCGTGGCCGGCAGACGCGCCGCGATCAGTGTCGCGACCTCGGTGCGCTGCAGATAGGAGCGGCCGAAATTGCCCTGGACGATGCCGAGAAGATAGCGGCCGTACTGGGCCAGGAAGGGCTGGTCGAGACCGAGCTCGCGGCGGATGTTCGCCACCGTCTGCGGCGTCGCCGAGCGGCCGGCGATCTGGCGGACCGGATCGGCCGGCAGTACGTAGAGCAGCGCGAAGGTGACGAGCGAGACCCCGAGGAGGATCAGCAAGGCCTGGAAGATTCGACGGACGAGATAGGCCAGCATCAGCCTCTCCCCCGCTGGGTCGGGTCGAGGATGTCGCGCAGCGCGTCGCCGACGAGGTTGAAGGCCAGAGCGAGGGCGAGGATCGCCGCGCCGGGGAAGAACACCAGCCAGGGCGCGGCCTGGAAATAGGTCTGGTTCTCGAAGATGATATTGCCCCAGGAGGGTGTCGGTGGCTGCACGCCGACGCCGAGATAGGAGAGCGTGGCTTCCAGCAGCACCGTCGTCGAGATGCCGAGCGTGCCCCAGACGATGATCGTCGGCAGGAGGTGCGGCAGGATATGGCGGAAGAGGATGCGCGGCGTCGAGGCGCCGATGGAGCGCTCGGCCTCGATGAACTCGCGGCCGGCCAGCGAGGAGGTCTCGGTGTAGATGACGCGGGCCGCCTGCACCCAGTTCACCAGCGCGATCACGAGGGCGACGATCCACAGGCTGGGTGACATGACGGCGGCGAGGCAGATCGCCAGAAGCAACGCCGGGAATGCCATCATCAGATCGGTGAAGCGCATCAAGATCGTGCCGATCCAGCCGCGGAAGAAGCCGGCAATCACCCCGACCAGCGTGCCGATCACCAGCGCAACGCCATTGGCGGCGATGCCGATGATCAGCGAGGTACGGGCGCCATAGAGGATCCGGGTCAACAGATCGCGGCCCAGGAGGTCGGTCCCGAGGAGGACTTTGCCGCCCGGCGGCATGGGCGCGCCCTGGAGGCTGAGGCCGTCGAACATCTGCTCGCTGGGCGAATAGGCCGTGAGCCACGGCGCGAGGAGTGCGCCGCCGACGGTGATGACGATCAATGCAAGCCCGATCACCGCCAGGGGACGCCGCAGCAGTCGGCGCCACACGCCGTCGCGCGCGGGGCGTCCGGCATTTGGCGTGGCGGCGAGCACCGGAGCCTCAGAGGTGAGCGGTTCGGTCGTCATGCGCCCCCTTTTCCAGTTCGAGAACTTTTCCGGCGGCCGCTTCGATCGTCAACTGCCAACTCGATGCGAGTGCGCGCAACTGAGCATAGGCTCGGTCCTCGTTGCCGGCACCCGCGGTGAGCGCAACCACCGCCCTGACGATGGTCTGGCGCTCGCCGATGCGCTGGCGCAGCGCCGCATTCTCGTCGAGGAGGTCGCGCCGCGCCTCGAAGCTGCGGCGAGCGATCAGCAGCGCCGAATAGATGCCGGCACTGCCGACCGGCTTGACCAGATGAGAATCGGCGCCGCGGGCGAGCGCCCATTCGATACGGCCCGGTGCCTCCGAGCCGATCAGCGCGACGGTCGGCATCGGCGCCTCGCCGGGCGCCCACGGAAACTGCTCGTCATGGCCGAGATCGGCATCGAAGAAAACGAAATCGGCGCCAAGCGCTTCGGCCGGAAGGTCGGGCCAGACGTCGGTTACGTCGAGGCCGATCGCCGCAAGCTGACGCAGCAGCGCCGTGGCCGAATTGTGCGGGCGATGCAGCACAAAGGCCGTCGCGCCGCCGAGATTGGGAATGCGGGATCGACGCACCATCAGACCACCCGAAGCCTGGGACGGAGCCTTGCCGTCACCGGATCGTAGCGCGACAGATACGGATCGGCGTCGACGAGGCCGTCGCTCGCTTCGATGATCTCGAAGCGGCGATTGGTCACCCGGCCGATCTTGACCGGCAGGCTGGCATGTTGGGTCATCGGGTCGATGGCGATCTCGCCGAGTGGGGTCCTGAAACGCCGTCCGGTGAAGTCGATCCGATCATTTTGCGCGCCACGCTGCACCGTACTCCGCGGCTCCATCAGGTCGGCAAGAACCAGGACCGCACTCTTGGCCGCATTGTAGAAGGACGACAGATGTCGGCCTCCGACCGGATCGGGCGTTTCGCCGTCGCCCGATTGCGCCTCGTGCTCCCCGAACGAAGGGCCGACCGAAAGATGTCCCTCGGCGGCCGATCCGATCGCCGGCAGTTCGACCTCGGTGAGGTTGCAGGAAAGAACCGGGCAATTGCCGGGCGCGAAATAAGCGTCCTCCGCCGCGAGCGCCGCCATCGCCTCGAAGAAGGCGTAGGAGGACGGGCCGATCAGATTGTTGAGGATGAAATTCGGCCGGGTGGCGCGAATTTCGTTGACGAGCCGATCCACACCGACGTCGCCGATGGCGAGATAACGCTCGCCGAACACCGACCCACCGGCATCGCCGACGATATCGCGGGCGACGCGGTTGGTCTCCCAGCCCCAAATATAGTTCGACCCGACGAGGAAGGCGTTGGCTCCGAATCGCGGGATGACGTGAGCGAGCAGCGGCAGAAGGTGCTGGTTGGGACAGGCGTGCATGTAGACGACGTGGTCGTTCGTCTCGAACCCCTCATAGGGACAGGCGAACCAGAGCGTGCCGCCGAGCTTTTCGAGAACCGGAATCACCTCCTTGCGGCTCCAGGATGTGATGCAACCGATGACGTGCCGGGCGGTCGATGAGCGCAGGATCTCCTCGCAGGCCGGGGCGTAGAGGTCGATCCGGCCGTGCGGATCGCGCTCGACGGGTTTCAGCGTGATCGTACGGGCGTCGTCGCAATTGACCGCCGCGATGCCCGACATCGCGCCGGCGTGGCAGGCCTTCGAGACCAACCGATAATTGCCGGACAGCGAATAGAGAATGCCGATGTCGACGGTCGCCTTCACGAGATGGTCGCCCCTTGCCTTCAGTGACCGCGAAGCGCCTGACCACCCGTCCGAGCCGTCATGCCCGCAGAACGCAAAAACCCCGAGGACCTGGACGACGGGGGTCGCAAAGGTCTCACGGGGCGCGAATGCCGTCCCGGCAAACGAGGCCGGTATGTGAGATCAGCTTACCGAGCCCCGTGTGTCGGTCAAGCCCAACTGGACAAGAAAATGTCGAGCCTAGTAATTGGGCATGCTGCGAAATAATAATGCAGCACAAGGGGTTACGCGGATGCTTCCGAGTGTGGCTTCGCCGTCGGCGTGGGTGCGCGTCAGGGGCTTGACCGGGACCAGGACCGCGCCATGGTGTCAGGAACGCGCCTGAAACAGCGATGATCTAGCTCTCATCCGTCGCCCGTAGTGCCGCTTCGATCTCGATCGCAGCAACGATCTGGTTGACGACTTGGCCTGACAGGCGGCCGTCGCGCCGCGGATGCACACACGAGGGCTGCGGTGTAGCCTGTTGGCCGGCTCCCCGAGTCGGGGGCGCACCGTGGCCTCGATCTCCACCCCAGCAGCGACGAACCTCATGACCCATCATCACCTCAAGGCCTCCCTCGAAACCTGTGCATGGGGCTATTTCGATGCCGCGCGGCCACCTTGCATGACCATCGCCAGCGGGGACACCATCACGATCGACTGCCTCCCGGCCGGCGGACCGGAGGCTCTGCCAGGCAACGGGTTTTACGTTCCACCGGAGCTGCTCGAC
>JBBSUS010000097.1:0-7337 GCA_038234195.1 Hyphomicrobiales bacterium
AGTTGGCGACGTCACATGGACGTGCGGACCGCTCGTTTAAAAACGCAAATCCTGCGCAGGCTTGCCGCGTCAGTCGTCGACGTAGGGTGCGAGGATTTCGATGAGGTTCTTCGCCCGCACATCGGGGCGCACGAGCGATGCGCGCTCGGCGACGGCTTCCAGATGATGGCTCATCAGCCGCATCGCCTCGTCGCGGTTGCCGTCCGCCAGTGCCGCGATCAACTCACGGTGCTCGTTGATGGCGCATTCGGTCGAATGGGGTCGGCCGTAGGCCGAAAGCGACAGGCCGCTGCGATAGGCGACCTCGCTCACATAACGCACCAGAATCGGCTTGCCGGTCATCCGCGCGAGCAGCACGTGGAAATCGGTGGCAAGACGGATCGAGGTCGTCTCGGGTGCTTCGCTGGCCGCGACCTGCGCCGTGATATGCGCTTTCAGCTCCGCCACCTGCGCAGCAGTCAGCCGCCCGGCAAGATGCCGCACGACAAGGCGTTCGAGCTCGATGCGGATGTCGAACGTGTCGCGCGCCTCCTCGAAGGTCGGAGTGGCGACAACCGCGATGCGGTTCCGGCGAAGGTCGACCAGTCCCTCGGCCGAGAGCTGCCCCAGCGCCTGCCGGGCGATCGTCCGGCTGACACCGAAGCGCTCGCCCAGCGCGTCTTCCGGCAGCTTGTCGCCCGGCGACAGCGCCCGCTCGATGATCGCCCTGCGAATGGCCATGCAGATGCGGCTTACGCGATCGGCAGCGTCCTTGGGCGGTTTCATTGTCGGTTGCGATCTTTCGTACGAGAAGCCCTGGGCGCCTGGGAAGCGCTGGGCGTGCAGGAAGCGCTGGGCGTGCGAAGTCCATATTCGGTTTCGCCTTCATTCGGCAAGGCTGGGAACGCGCCACCCGCAATCCTTCGGTGTTGAAACGAACATCTCTGGTTGCTTCAAACGCCGAGCGCCAGTCCGTCGCTGCGTGGATCGTGCGCGCCGAGGATCATTCCGTCATCGTCGATGCGGATCATCCCGGCCTGGCCGGCAAGCGGACTGCGGGCCGGCAGAGGTGCGATCTCGTGCCCGCGGCGCTGGAGTTCGCCCATGACACCGTCGCCGATATCGGCCTCGATCTTGAGGCTGTCGGCGGCGTTCGAAAAGGTCCGCCCCAGAAGAAACCGCGGCGCCGAGAGGGCTTCGAGCGGATCGGCGCCGTGATCGAGCGCTCGCGAAAGGATCGTCGTCAGCGTTTGCGGCTGCCCATCGGCCCCTTGCGTGCCGTAGATGAGAAACGGCCACCCGCCCTTCAGCGCCAGCCCGGGGTTGAGCGTGTAGAAGGGCCGCTTGCCGGGCGCAACGCTGTTCGGATGACGCGGATCGACGGAAAAGGCGGCTCCGCGATTCTGCCAGAGGATGCCGGTGTCGCCGGCGACGACGCCGCTGCCCCAATCGTAATAGAGGCTCTGCAACACGCTGGCGCATCGGCCCTTCGCATCGACAGCACCGAAAAACACCGTGTCGCCGGGCTTGAAGACGTGCGGCCAGGGCATGGCCCTCGCAGGATCGATCGCGGCGGCCTTTGCAGACAGGCGGTCGGCGGAAAGCCAGGTGCCCACCGGCTGCGGAGAGAAGTCCGGATCGGCAAGGCCGCCGCGATCGAGAAACGCCTGCTTGACCGCCTCGACCTGGGCGTGGATGTCGTCGGCCGAGCCTGCGAAGACGGGGCCGGACCGTGTTGCGAACCGAGCGAGGATGCCGAGGATCTGCAGCGTCGAAACGCCTTGCGTCGGCGGCGGAGGCGCCAGCAGCGTCAGGCCATTGCGATCGAGAGAAACGGGGTCGGTCTCGCGGGTCCGCGTGGCGGCAAGATCGGCAAGGGCAAGCGGCGAGCCGGCAGCCTGAAGGCCGGCGGCGATGCGCCGGGCGAGCGCACCTTCGTAGAATTCTCGCGCGCCATGCGCCGCGATGGCCCTGAGCGTTGTCGCCAACTCCCGCTGGACGAAGCGTTCGCCCGCACGGTGGATGGCGGCCGTGCCGAATAGTGCGCCAAAGCCTGGCCAGCTGGCACTTTCGCTTGCCCGGAAATCGAGCCAGAAGGCTTGGGACCGGGTCATCGGAAAGCCGCTTTCGGCGTGCCCGATCGCCGGCTCGATGAGGCCGCCGAGGCTCTTCGCTCCACCCCAGTGCGCGCGCGAATATTCGAGCGCATGGTTCCAGCTGTCAACGACGGCGGCGCTCGTCAGGGTCGAGCCGGCCCCGCGCATCGGGATCGGATCGCCGCCAGTCTGCGGAGCAGCCTGAGCCGCCTGGCCGATGCCGAGGAAGCAGCGGGGCGACCGCTGACGATCGGCGACGAGCCAGACCGCGTCGCCACCGAGCCCGCAGAAATGCGGCATGGTCACCGCCAGCACTGCGCCGATCGCGACCGCCGCCTCGATGGCGTTGCCGCCCCTCGCCAGAACGGCGCGCCCTGCTTCGCTCGCGAGCCCGTGTGGACTGGTGACAACCCCGCGCCGGGAGACGGCCAGCGCGGCCTCGTCCGGCCGCAACCTCGTACCACCGCCGGGAGCGCTCGAGCGGCTGTCGCTCACCGGGCGATGGATGGATCGAGGATCCATTCGGCACTGTCGTTCCACACATCCGTGTCGAGGATCAGCCCGTCGCGGACGGTGAAGCGGTCGATATAGCGGTTGTGATCGAAGGGGGTTCCGTCCGGCCACTCGCCGTAAAGGTAGCCCAGGCTGTAGACGATCGTCTGGGCCTCGCCGGCCACCACGTCGTAGCGCTGAATCCGCTTCTTGACCCACCGATAACGCTTCGCATTGAAACCGGTCGGACCGTTCGGCGCGTCGTATTCCCGGCCACCGGTGAAGCGCACGGCGAAACCGTCCGCCACATGGCTTGCGGCCTTCACCGGATCGGGGGCCATCGACGCGGCGAGATAATCCTTCACCGCCTGAAGATCGCGCATGGCGCGTGCCTCCAGCCCGGCGGTCTCGGTCGGCTGTCCGGTCTGGCTCATGCGGCCCCCTCGTTGCGTTCGATCTGGTCTTGTCGGTTGGTCATTCGGTTAGGCCTCCGGGTGTCGCTACGCCGGTCATGGCATCCCGATCGCGTCCTGCCTTAACGCGGCGATGCGAATTGGGCAATCAATCGCCTAAATTCCAGACAAACAGATAATTGCATATAAAATAACCAGTGTGAGCAGGCGATCGGCAATTTCGCAGCTTGGTCCAACGCATCGGGGTGAAGCGCGCCCTGAACGACAGGCGCCGGTGATCTGGCACGCCATTTGCATGACGTTCGATCGACACGTTTCGATCAACGTCCACCGCATTCGAGGCATGAGCTTGCTGAACCGCGCCACCGATCTGGAACTCGCTGCCGTCACCAAGTCCTACGGGGAAACGATCGCCGTCGACAGCGTTTCGCTGAAAATCCCCGCCGGGACCTATTGCTGCCTGCTCGGGCCTTCGGGCTGCGGCAAGACCTCGACGCTGCGGATGATCGCTGGCCACGAATTCATCTCCGACGGCGACGTGATGATCGGCAACACCATCGTCAACGACCTCCCGCCGGCCAAGCGTGGCACTGCGATGATGTTCCAGAACTATGCATTGTTTCCGCATCTCGACGTTCTGAGCAACGTCGCCTTCTCGCTGAAAATGGCCGGCACCGCGAAGGCCGAGCGGCTGGCCAAGGGGCACGAACTGCTCGCCCTCGTCGACATGACACGCTATGCCGAGCGACTTCCGGCGCAGCTTTCCGGCGGCCAGCAGCAACGCGTGGCGCTTGCGCGGGCTCTCGTCACCAACCCTTCGGTTCTGCTCCTCGTCGAGCCGCTTTCGGCGCTCGATCCGTTCCTGCGCATCCGCATGCGCGCAGAGCTCAAGCGCTACCAGCGCGAATTCGGCATCTCCTTCGTCCACGTCACCCACAGCCAGGAAGAGGCGATGGCGCTCGCCGACATGGTCGTGGTGATGAATGACGGGAAGATCGAGCAGGTCGGCACGCCGCGCGAAATCTTCAACGCGCCCAAGAGCCGTTTCGTCGCCCGCTTCATGGGCGGCCACAACGTCGTGTCCGACGGGGCCAGGGCCTTCGCGATCCGCTCCGACCGCCTGAAGCTCTACCCGCCGAGCAGTGCGGGCGCCGCAGAGCAACAGCCCGGCGAAGGCCGCGAGGCGACCGTCACAGACGTCGAATATCAGGGCATGACCGTCAACGTATCGCTGAGGCGAAACGACGGCACCGAACTCACCGCGATGCTGGCCGAGGCTGAATACGACCGCTCGCCGGTCGCCCGTGGCGACGCCGTTGCAATCGGGTGGAACACCGAAGACCGGCACGAACTCGCGGCCTGAGCGGCTCGAACGTTCGCGGACGACCGGCGACCGGCAACCGCGGCAGACCCTCCAAGCGGACGCGTCCGACAGACCGGACGAAAGGTCCAGGCCCGAACGTTTCGGACCCAACGTTCAAGACCGAACCAACACCAGCAAGGAAGGCTCAGCGATGATCAAGGACAAACTCACGATGCCGATCGGCCGGCGCCAGGTGCTGAAGGCCAGCGCCTTCATCGCCGGCGCCGGCGTCGTCAACAAGGTGACCGGTTTCCCGGCGATCGCCCAGGAAAAACCGACGCTGCGCTATCTTTCGACTGCCGTGAACCAGTCGCCGGAAATCGCCAAGAAGGCCGGCGAGGATCTCGGCATCAACATCCAATACATCGCCGTGACCACCGACGACGTCGCCAAGCGCGTGATCACCCAGCCCAACTCCTTCGATCTGGTCGACACGGAATATTTCGCCCTGCCGAAGCTGATCCCCTCGGGCAACATCATGGGACTGGACGCCTCCCGTATCAAAAACGCCGGCAACATCGCGTCGGTCCTGTCCAAGGGCACGGTCGACGGCAAGAAGGTCGGCATGGATGGCACGGCGCCGGCCGAGGTCTTCTACCTTCCGGCCGAGCAGTCGAAGGGCTTTGCCAAGGAGGAGACCGGCTTCCTGACGCTGATCCCGACCACCTACAATGCGGACACGCTCGGTATCCGCCCGGATCTCATCGAAGGTCCGATCTCGTCCTGGTCGTCGTTGCTCGACCCGAAGTTCAAGGGCAAGACCGCCATCCTCAACATTCCCTCGATCGGCATCATGGACGCGGCGATGGCCCTGGAGGCTCGCGGCGACATGACATATGGCGACAAGGGCAACATGACCAAGGAGGAGATCGACAAGACGATCGCTGCCCTGATCGTGGCCAAGCGCGCCGGCCAGTTCCGCGCCTTCTGGACCGAGTTCAACGAAAGCGTGAACCTGATGGCCTCCGGCGAGGTGGTGATCCAGTCGATGTGGTCGCCGGCCGTCACCGCCGTCCGGACCCAGGGCATCGCCTGCAAGTACCAGCCCCTCAAGGAAGGCTATCGCGCCTGGGCCTCCGGCTTCGGCCTGCCCGTCGCCATCGGCGACAGGGAGAAGGATGCCGCCTACGAGTTCATCAACTGGTTCCTCGACGGCTGGGCCGGCGCCTTCCTCTCGCGCCAGGGCTACTACTCCGCGGTGCTCGATTCGACCAAGAGCCAGATGGAGCCCTACGAATGGGCCTATTGGTACGAAGGCAAGCCGGCCGAGAAAGACATCCACGCGCCCGACGGCAAGCTTCTGGAAAAGGCCGGCGCCACCCGCGACGGCGGCTCCTACGAGGAGCGCATGGGTTCCATCGCCTGCTGGAACGCCGTCATGGACGAGAACATCTACATGATCCGCAAGTGGAACGAGTTCATTGCTGCCTGAGCTCGCAAACACCATCGGCGCCCCGGCTTCGGCCGGGGGGAACGCCGGATCGGAGCACGCACCGGCAAAGCCCGTGCGCCGAACCGATGCGCGACGCTTGTCACGTGGCACCCGCACCAGTTGGGCGCCACGCTGGCTGCCCTATGCCCAGGCCGCGCCGATGGCGTTGGTCTTCACGCTGTTCTTCGTGCTGCCGCTGGTCACCACGCTGGTCGTGTCGTTCTGGAACTACACCGAGTATTCGATCGAGCCGGCCTTTGTCGTCTCGAACTACACCGACGTCTTTACCGGTTGCATCGCCGGCCTTCCGAGCCTGTGCACGACCTTCGCGACCTATCTGTCGACGTTGAAATTCGTCGCCATCGTCTGGGCGATCACCCTCGGCCTCGGCTTCACCATCGCCTATTTCCTCTGCTTCCACGTGCGGACCCTGCCGATGCAGATCGCGCTGTTTCTGGTCTGCACCATCCCGTTCTGGACCTCGAACGTCATCCGCACGATCTCGTGGATCCCGCTGCTCGGCCGCAACGGCCTCGTCAACGACATGCTGATGTCCACCGGGCTCGTCACGGCGCCGCAGGAATGGCTGCTGTATTCCGACTTCGCGGTCGCCCTCGCCCTCGTCCATCTCTACACGCTGTTCATGGTCGTCCCGATCTTCAACTCGATGATGCGCATTGATCGCTCGCTGATCGAGGCGGCCTATGATTCCGGCGCCAGCGGCTTCCAGACGCTGACAAATATCATCATCCCGCTGGCCAAACCCGGCATCCTGATCGGTTCGATCTTCGTCGTCACCATCGTCACAGGCGACTACCTGACCATCGGCATCATGGGCGGCCAGCAGATCGCCTCGGTCGGCAAGATCATCCAGACGCAGATCAATTTCCTGCAGTTCCCCATCGCTGCGGCCAACGCCATCGTGCTTCTGGTGGTCGTCCTGATGACGATCTGGGGCATGCTGCGCCTCGTCGACATCCGCAAGGAGCTTTGAGATGCCGGTCGCGAAAGTCGCCCGCCACGAAAAGCGCCCGCGCTCCTTCTACGTCCTCGCCACCATCTTCACGCTGTTCGTCGTCTTTCTCTACGGCCCGGTGGCAACGATCCTCGCCCTCTCCTTCCAGGGCCCGAACGGCGGCCTGACCTTTCCGTTGAACGGCGTCTCCTTCTATTGGTTCGAGCGCCTCTGGAGTGGCGGCGGCGTCGTCGACATCGGCAGCGCCTTCCGCCGCTCGATGGCACTGGGCCTGACGGTGATGGTGATCACCGTGCTTGTCTCGGTCTCGGCGGGGCTGGCCTTCCGCAAGCGCTTTCACGGCGCCAGCGTCCTGTTCTACGTGGCGATCGCCAGCCTCATCGTTCCGTCCATCGTCGTTTCGCTGGGCATCGCGCTGGAGTTCCGCGTCTTCGACGACCTGATGGCTTCGGCAGCCAGGGCGCTCGGACTTTCCAGTGCGGGCGGCAATTCGCTCGGCCTCTTCACCTCGGGCCTTGGCGCGCATCTGTCCTGGACGCTGCCCTTCGGCCTCCTGATCATGTTCGCGGTCTTCAACCGGCTCGAC
>JBBSUS010000098.1:0-7296 GCA_038234195.1 Hyphomicrobiales bacterium
CGTCGACGCCGCCCCCGACGGCGTCTGGAAAAAGGACGGGCGCGCTTCGGCCGTGGCCGCCGCTGCCGTGCGCATGCTCGACCGGCTCGGCATCTGGGAGAACGTCAAGGAAGAGGCACAGCCGATCACCGAGATGATCGTCACCGATTCGCGCACCTCAGACCCTGTGCGTCCGGTGTTCCTGACCTTCGGCGGCGAGGCCCAGCCGGGCGAGCCCTTCGCCAACATGCTGCCCAACAGCGTCCTCAACGGCGCTCTCAGAGAGCGCGCGGCAGAACTCGGCATCTCCATCAGAGGCTCCAGCGCCGTCACCGGATTCGACACCGGGATGGCCGAGATCGGAATCGAGCTTCAGGGCGGCGGCCGCATCGATGCCAGGCTCCTGATCGCCTGCGACGGGGTCAATTCGGCGATCCGCGAGATGGCCGGCATCCGCACCGTCAAATGGGGCTACGGTCAGTCCGGCATCGTCGCGACGGTCGCCCATGAGCGCCCCCACGGCGGCCGCGCCGAGGAGCATTTCCTGCCCTCCGGTCCCTTCGCCATCCTGCCGCTGAAGGGCAACCGCTCTTCGCTGGTGTGGACAGAGCCGACACGCGAGGCCGAACGGCTGGTTGCCGGCGACGACATGATGTTCGAGCTTGAACTCGAGCAGCGCTTTGGCCACAAGCTGGGCGCGCTGACCGTCGAGGGCGGCAAGCGCGCCTTCCCGCTCGGCCTGACGATCGCGCGCGATTTCGTCAAGCCGCGCATCGCGTTGTGCGGCGACGCTGCCCACGGCATCCATCCGATCGCCGGCCAGGGCCTCAATCTCGGGTTCAAGGATGCGGCCGCTCTCGCCCAGACGATCGTGGAAGCCGACCGCCTCGGCCTCGACATCGGCGCCCTCGACACGCTGACGACCTATCAGCGCTGGCGTCGTTTCGACACCGTGCAGATGGGCATGACGACGGACATCCTGAACCGGCTTTTCTCCAACGACAACGGCCTTTTGCGCGCCGCGCGCAGCTTTGGATTGTCGCTGGTCGACCGCGCCCCACCGCTGAAGAGCTTCTTCATCTCCCAGGCGGCCGGCACGACACGCGGCGCCTCGCCGCGGTTGTTACAGGGCGAAGCGATCTGAAGTTGAACCGACCGGCGGCTTTATCGGATTGGGTCAGTCCGGACTGATCTGGAATGATCCTATCGCCTGATTGCCGCGCCGCGGTAAATTCTTTCTCCGCGGGCGGGGGCCGGGCAATCCTCGACGGCGCATGCCCTTCCAAACTGGCTTACCTATCATGTGATCGACAACGTCACCGTTGCCGAATGCGTGCGTTCATCGGTCGACGGAGAAACACATGGCTAAAGACCATCGCGCCGGATCGAAGGTGCGGGGCGACAAGCTCCCCGCGATCCTGATGGCAAACAATTTGCTCGAAGGCGACGTGGTCTTCCTGGCGCAAAAGGGCTTCACCCTTGACCCCTCGAAGGCGCGCATCGCCTATGACGAGGCGGCGTCAGAAGCGATGGAAGCCGAGGGCAAGGCTGCGGCGGCCGCCAATCAGGTGGTCGACCCCTATCTCGTGCCTGTCGATATCGAGGACAATGATTTTCCTGTCGCCCGGCATTTCCGCGATGCCATGCGCCAGAAGGGGCCCTCGGGTCACCCCGACATGGGCAAGCAGGCCGCGTTCGAAACGCAGTCCTGAGCGGGCCCATCACGTCTTAGAGGCATCCCATTCAGCTGGCCGACGGGCGAACCGCCTGGCGCCGCGAAAAGACCGGAAGGATCCAACCCATGTATCGCTACGACGAATTCGACGAGCGCATGGTGCGCGAACGCGTCGCGCAGTTTCGCAACCAGGTCGCGCGTCGTCTCGACGGCTCGCTGAGCGAGGACGAATTCAAGCCGTTGCGCCTGAAGAACGGTCTCTATCTGCAACTGCACGCCTACATGCTGCGGATCGCGGTCCCCTATGGCACGCTCTCCACGCGCCAGATGCGCCAACTCGCCCATATCGCCGACACCTATGACAAGGGCTACGGCCACTTCACCACGCGCCAGAACCTGCAGTTCCATTGGCCCAAGCTGAAGGACGTGCCGGACATCCTTGGCCTCCTCGCCGACGTCGAGATGCATTGCATCCAGACAAGTGGCAACTGTATCCGCAACACCACGGCCGATCAGTTCGCGGGCGTCGCTGCGGACGAGATCGAGGATCCCCGCAAGACCGCCGAACTGATCCGGCAATGGTCCAGCCTGCATCCGGAGTTTTCGTGGTTGCCGCGCAAGTTCAAGGTCGCCGTCACAGGCGCCGAACACGACCGCGCGGCGATCCTCGTCCATGACATCGGCCTGAAGATCAAACGCGATGCGGACGATACCCAGGGTTACGAGGTGTCCGTCGGCGGTGGCCTCGGCCGCACGCCGATGATCGGCAAGATCATCCGCCCGTTTCTGCCCAAGGACGAGTTGCTCGCCTATCTGGAAGCCATTCTGCGCGTCTACAACGCCGAGGGACGCCGCGACAACAAGTTCAAGGCACGGGTCAAGATTCTGGTCCACGAAACCGGCGCGGAGGAATTCACTCGCCGCGTCGAGGAGGAATACGAAAAACTCGACGGCCCGACAGTCAACGCGCCCGAAGACGAGGTCGAACGCATCGCTGCCTATTTCGCCCCGCCGAGCTACGAGGCCCTTCCGGCCGTGTCCGAGTCTCTTGCAGCAGCCCGCAAGGCGGACGCTGCGCTTGACCGCTTCGTCGAGCAGAACGGCTTTGCCCACAAGCAGCCGGGCTACATCGCTTTGACCATCTCGCTGAAGGCCATCGGTGAGGTGCCGGGCGACATGAGCTCGGCGCAGATGCGCGCCTTCGCCGACATCGCCGACGAATACTCGCTCAGCGAGCTGCGGGTGACCCACGGCCAGAACCTCGTTCTGCCCTACGTCAAGCAGAACGAGGTCCCGGCAGTCTTCGAGGCTCTGAAGCTGCACGGACTCGCCACGGCGAATGCCGGGCTGATCACCGACATCATCGCCTGCCCCGGCCTCGACTATTGCGCACTCGCCACGGCTAAATCGATTCCCATCGCACAGGCGATCGCCAAGACCTTCGCCGACGAGGAGCGCCAGAAAGCGATCGGTCATCTGCCGATCAAGATTTCGGGCTGCATCAACGCCTGCGGTCATCATCATGTCGGCGCGATCGGTATTCTTGGCTTGGAAAAGGGCGGCCGCGAGAATTACCAGATCACCGTGGGAGGCGACGCGACCGAAAACGCGGCGCTGGGCGAACGCGTCGGTCCGGGCATCGACGCCGAGGACGTGCCGGGCGCTATCGAGCGCATCGTCGACGTCTATTTCGCCGAGCGCCAGGATGGCGAGGAATTTGTCCAGACGGTCCGGCGCGCCGGGATCGAGCCGTTCAAGATCGCTTTTGCGGATTTCATCGCCGAGCGGCAGCCGGTCGTGGAGCCCGCAGAATGACGCTCATCGCAGCCACCGGCGAAAAGCCGGACGATTATACGCGCATCGATTCCATCGAAGCGATCGGCGAGGCAAGCGGTGCGCCGCTGGTGCCGCTCGGCCTCGCGAACGGCGCGAGAGATGGATTGTCCGGCAAGCGCTTCGGCCTTTCGGTCCGCAACGACGCGCTCGTCGATGAAATCGCGCCTTTCCTCGACGCGGTCGACCTCGTCTCGGTCGAATTCCCGTCCTTTTCCGACGGACGCGGCCTGTCGCTCGCCATGCGTCTGCGCCGGGAGGGTTTTACCGGCACCCTTCGCGCGTCCGGCCCGCTGATCGCCGACCAGTTCGCCGAAGCGCTGGCCTGCGGTTTCGACGAGATCGAACTGCCGCAGACGATGGCGAACCGCCAGCCGGTCCAGCAGTGGATGGCGGCCAAGGACATCGTCACCGAGCATTACCAGACCGGTTACGGCGAACAGCGCTCGATCCTGCAGAAGCGCCTCTCGGCGAGGAAGGACCCAGCGCGATGATCCAGGATCCGAAGCTGCTGGCAGAAACGCTGAACGCCCAACTGCATGACCTGTCGCCGCTGGAGCGGCTGAAACGCCTGCGCCAGGAGGTGAAGGGCCGTCTTGTCTTCACGACCAGTCTCGGCCTCGAAGACCAGATGCTGACCCATCTGATCTTTGCGAACGCTCTCGACATCGAGATCATCACACTCGACACCGGCCGGCTTTTTCCCGAGACCTACGATGTCTGGCGCGCCACGGAAGAGAAATACGGCAAGCGCATCCATGCCAGATATCCAAGGGCCGAGGCGCTGGAAGCGTTGATCGACGACCAGGGCATCGACGGCTTCTACTATGCCAAGGAATTCCGGCTGAACTGCTGCGGCGTCCGCAAGGTCGAGCCTTTGGCCCGCGCGCTCGACGGCGCAGCCGCCTGGGTCACGGGCCTGCGCGCCGACCAGTCGGTCAATCGCGAAGGTATGGACTTTGTCGGGTTCGACTCGGTGCGCAGGCTGGTCAAGGCCAACCCGATCTTCGATTGGAGCCGCGACCGGGTTGCGGATTTCAACGCGATGAACAAAGTGCCGATCAACGCACTGCACGACAAGGGCTTTCCTTCCATCGGCTGCGCACCCTGCACCCGAGCGGTCAGGCACGGCGAGCCCGAGCGCGCCGGTCGCTGGTGGTGGGAGGACGACACCACGCGCGAATGTGGTTTGCACGTACCGGACAGTTCGGTTGTTTCGGAAGGCGCGGGGATTTAGGCGGAACATTCGAAATTTCACACAAGACTTCTCGGCTTCGTCATCCCGGCCCTGAGCCGGGACTCATTCCTCTGCGCAGGACCAAATATCCGCTTGAAAATGGACACCAGTCGAGCGGTGCTGCAGTTCCAACGATTTGGAATGGGTCCCCGGTCATGCCGGTGATGACGAACGTCCAACCACGCGGTCCCCTTTCACGGGCGCCGCTTTGATTTCGCGGCTACCTTCAAATGGCGCTGCAGTCGACTAGCAAAGGCCCCCGGCCATGAAACACCTGACACACCTGCAGCGGCTCGAAGCCGAGTCGATCTTCATCCTGCGCGAGGTGGCGGCAACTGCCGACAATCCGGTGATGATGTATTCGATCGGCAAGGATTCCGCCGTGATGCTGCATCTGGCCTTGAAGGCGTTTGCGCCGGGCAAGCCACCCTTCCCTCTGCTGCATGTCGACACGACCTGGAAATTCCGCGAGATGATCGAATTTCGCGACCGCAGGGCCCGCGAACTCGGGCTGGACCTCATCGTCCACACCAATCAGGAGGGTGTGCGCGCCGGGGTGAATCCGTTCGATTCGGGCAGCCGCGTCCACACCGAGGTGATGAAGACGCAGGCGCTGAAGCAGGCGCTCGACAAGTACAAGTTCGACGCAGCCTTTGGCGGCGCCAGGCGCGACGAGGAAAAGAGCCGCGCCAAGGAACGCATCTTCTCGCTGCGCTCGGCCGAGCATCGCTGGGACGCCAAGAACCAGCGGCCGGAGCCTTGGCGGCTGTTCAACACGCGCAAGAAGAACGGCGAGAGCTTTCGCGTCTTCCCGATCTCAAACTGGACCGAGCAGGATGTCTGGGACTACATCGCGCTCGAAAACATTCCTGTCGTGCCGCTCTATTTCGCCAAGCCGCGCCCGATCGTGAAGCGCGACGGCGCGCTGATCATGCGCGACGACGATCGCATGCAGCTGCGGCCCGGCGAGAGCGTCGAGACCATGATGGTGCGTTTCCGCACCCTCGGCTGCTACCCGCTGACCGGGGGGGTGGAGTCCTCGGCCGAAAATATCGAAGACGTTATCGCCGAAATGCGCGGCTCTCGCGTGTCCGAGCGCCAAGGGCGGGTGATCGATTCCGATTCAGGCGCCTCGATGGAGCAGAAAAAGCAGGAAGGCTACTTCTGAGATGAGCAACGCCCTGCATCACAACAGCGACGTCGAGCCGGATGCTGTCCACGCGGAAGCAGAGACCGCGATCTTTGGAACCAGCGCCGCCGCGATCGTTGAAGACGAGACCTTCGCGGGTCCAGCGCCGGACGACGATGCGGATACGCAGACGGTCGCCGGCCAGTTCGTCGACGCGCGCGCTGGCATCGTTCCGGTCGTAGCGCCGGCCGAATCCCTCCTCCGCGTTATCACCTGTGGCTCGGTTGACGACGGCAAGTCGACGCTGATCGGCCGCCTGCTCTTCGAGACCAATGCGGTCTTCGACGACCAGATGGAAACGCTCAAGCGCGATTCGAAGAAATTCGGCACCACCGGCGGAGATCTCGATTTCGCGCTGCTCGTCGACGGGCTGTCGGCCGAGCGCGAACAGGGCATCACCATCGACGTCGCCTATCGCTATTTCTCGACGGCGGGCCGCGCCTTCATCATCGCCGACACGCCGGGCCACGAGCAATATACGCGCAACATGGCGACCGGCGCCTCCCAAGCCGAGTTGGCGGTCATCCTCGTCGACGCGCGCAAGGGCATCCTGCCGCAGACGCGGCGACACTCGTTCATCACCTCGCTCGTCGGCATCAAGAGCGTCGTCATCGCGATCAACAAGATGGACCTCGTCGATTTCAGCCAGGAGCGGTTCGAGGCGATCAAGCGCGAATACGAGGCGATCCTGCCGAATTTCGGATTTACGGACGTCTCCTACATTCCGCTTTCGGCCAAGAACGGCGACAATATCGTTACCGCTTCGCCGAACACGCCCTGGTATCAGGGTGAAACGTTGCTGGAGCGCCTGGAAACGGCAACGCCCACGACCTTCGACGCGGCCACCGCGCCCTTCCGCCTTCCGGTTCAATGGGTCAACCGCCCCAATCTCGACTTCCGCGGTTTTGCCGGGACCATCGTCGGCGGCCGGGTGAAAAAAGGCGACGCGATCGCCGTCATGCCGGGCAATCGCCGCACCGAGGTCAAGGGCGTCTGGGGGCCGAACGGCGAGATCGAAGAGGCTGAGAACGGCGAGGCCGTGACGCTGACGCTTACCGACGAAGTGGATGTCTCCCGCGGCGACGTGCTCGTGGCGGCGAACGACACGATCTCGGCCGCGCGTGTGATCAAGGCGCAGATCCTCTGGATGTCGGAAAAGGCGCTGGTTTCGACCGGCCGCTACGTCGCGCAGATGGCCGCATCCGCGACACCCGCCAGCGTCAGCAGCCTCGACAAGGCCATAGACATCCATTCCTTCGAGGCCAAGCCGGTCAACGCTTTGCTGATGAACGAGATCGGTGAGGTGACCCTTGCCTTCGACCGGCCCGTGGTCGTGACGTCCTACCAGGAAAGCCGCGAGCTCGGCTCCTTCATCCTGATCGA
>JBBSUS010000099.1:0-7235 GCA_038234195.1 Hyphomicrobiales bacterium
GACGGTGAAGTCGATGCCGCCGAACAGGTCGAGATAGCCGAAGGTGAAGCGCGGCGTGCCTGTCGTCAGGTCCATCCCGACCATCGCAAGGAGCAGGCCCAGCGCGCCCGACATCAGGCCGAGGATCGCAGATCCCTGCGACAGCGACCCGATGATGGTGATGCCGAGAACGGCGACAGCAAAGATCTCGACCGGGCCGAAATTGAGGACGATCCTGCCGAGCAGTGGCGCGACCGTCAAAAGCGCTACGGACGACATGACACCGCCGATCAACGAGGCGGTGAGAGACAGGCCGAGCGCCTTGCCGGCCAAGCCCTTCTGGGCCATCGGATAGCCGTCGAGAACCGTCGCGGCGGCCGCCGGCGTTCCCGGCGTGCGCAACAGGATCGCTGCGATCGATCCGCCATACATCGCCGCGAGATACAGTGAGGCGAGCATCGCAAGCCCGGTCTCTGGACTGAGCGAATAGGTCAGCGGCAAAAGCAGCGCGATGGCCATCGTCGCCGACAGGCCCGGCATCGCGCCGATGAACATGCCGATCATCGTCCCGACCAGAATGGCCAGGAGGTTGTGCGGCTGGACGACGTTGGCGAGCCCGATCCAGAGGAAGGATTCGGTCATCGAGTTCTCCTCAAATCGCCGGGTAGAGCGGGATTGACAGGTTCAGGAACCAGACGAAGACGACCCAGATGAAGGCCGTCACCGCCGCTGTCGTGATGATCGCAGTGATCCAGCCGATGGGCCGCAGCACGATGAACGGGATCAGCATGAACAGCGGCGTCGCGATCAGGTAGCCGACCTCGGTGATGCTCCAGGCGTAAAGAACGATCAGTCCGAGAAAGCCGGCGCCGACCGCGAGACCACGCCAGTCCTGCTGCGGAAACAGTTCGAGGCGCCCGACAACGCTCTGCCGGCGCCAGCCGAGCAGCACTTCGCCGATCGCCATGATCGCCAGCATCATCACGAGCCAGCCGATCAGATCCGGCAACCGTGCCGCTGTCGCCGGATACGTCGAACTCTCATGCCAGAACACGAAGACGAGGCCGATCATGGCCAGCGAGACGAAGATGCGTCCCATCGGGAATGCTCCGCAAAAGTGCGCCGGGAGATGGGCGCGGGCCATGTTTTAGCTCGACGGGGACGGCGCGGGCGTTTCGGCCCGCACCGTCCCTCCTCCCGCCGTCGTCCCGGATGGCGCGTTACTTGGCCTGCACCTGATCCTTGATGGAGGCCCAGATATCGCGATATTCGGCTTCCTGCTTCTTCAGCATGGCGGCGTATTCGTCGCCGGGGACGAAGTCGATGTGGAGCGCCTGGTCTTCGGCCGCCTTCTGGAAGGCCGGATCATCCATCACCTTCTTGAGCGCGGCAATCATCGCGTCGCGGTCCTTCTCCGGAAAACCGCCGGGGCCGCTATAGCCACGGGACGAGCCAGCAACGAGGTCGTAGCCCAGTTCCTTGGCGGTCGGCACATCCGGAAGCTCCGGCAGCCGCTCTTCGGAAAACACCGCGAGTGCCCGCAGATTGCCCTCTTTGACCTGCGGATAGGTGACCCCGACATTGGTGAAGCTGGCGTCGATCTTGCCACCCATGGCGGCCGTCCAGGACGGCCCGTCACCCTGGAACGGCACCTTCTGGAGTTGCACGCCGGCACCCTTTTCGAATTGCAGCGATGTGAAATAGTCATCGCCGCCCACGCCCGAATTGCCAACCGTCACGGTGCTGGGTTTGCTCTTGGCGGCTTCGACGAAATCCTGAAACGTCTTGAACGGACTGCCCTTGGCGACCACAGCGATGCCCGGATCGGTCACGATGTTGGCGATCGGGGTAATCTCGTCGATCGTGTAGGTGATCGAGGGATTCATGATGTAGTTGGTCGTCACCATCGGCGTGTTGGTGATGCTGATGGTCGATCCATCCTTGGGCGCCTGCTTGGCAAGGCGCGTCCAGGCGATGGCGCCCGTCGCCCCGGGAATGTACTGGTTGACGAAATTGACGCCGAGCTCTTTGGCTAGGAACGGCTGCACCAGCTGCGCCAGCGCATCGGAGCCGCCGCCGGCCTTGAAGCCCTGCATGACGTCGACGTCCTTCTGGCTGTAGCCTGCGTCCTGTGCGAAAGCCGCTCCGGCGAGCGCAGTTGTGACGGCGAGTGCCGCGACGATGGTCATTTTCATGATGAACCTCCCAAAATCGATGTCGCACGCCTCCCAGCGCGTCCTCAAAGCATAGGCATCTTGTTACAAGACTGTCAAACATATTGTTGACAATCTGCGGAGCCCCGTATCTGTTCGCACGCGAAGACATTGAAGGAGACGGCGGCATGGCCGAAACGAAGCAAGGCCTGAACAAGGGGCTGACGAGCTATGGCGACGAAGGATTCTCGCTGTTTCTGCGCAAGGCCTTCATCAAGGGGATGGGTTACTCCGACGATGCACTGGATCGCCCGATCATCGGCATCGTCGACACGGCCAGCGGCTTCAACGCATGCCATGCCAACGTGCCGGATCTGATCGAGGCGGTGAAGCGCGGGGTCATGCTGTCGGGGGCACTGCCGGTTCCCTTTCCGACCATCTCGATCCATGAGTCCTTTGCCCACCCGACGTCGATGTACCTGCGCAATCTGATGTCGATGGATACCGAGGAAATGATCCGGGCCCAACCCATGGACGCCGTCGTGCTGATCGGTGGCTGCGACAAGACGGTCCCGGCCCAGGCGATGGGGGCTGCGAGCGCCGGGCTTCCGGCCATCCATCTGGTGACCGGGCCGATGTTGACCGGGTCGCACCGCGGCGAACGCGTCGGGGCCTGCACGGACTGCCGCAGGTTCTGGGCGCGTTACCGCGCCGGCGAAGTCGATGATCTGGAAATCGCAGAAGTCAACGATCGGCTGGTGCCGGGCGCCGGCACGTGCGGCGTCATGGGGACGGCCTCGACGATGGCGCTGGTCGTCGAAGCGCTCGGCATGATGCTGCCGGGCGGCGCGACGGCGCCAGCCGTTTCGGCCGACCGTCGCCGCATCGCCGAAGCGACCGGGGCTCTCGCTGTAAAGATGGCGGCCGCCCGTCGCGTTCCGTCGCAGATCATGACGGCCAAGGCGTTCGAAAACGCCCTGACGGTGCTGCTCGCCATCGGCGGATCGACCAATGGCATCATCCATATCGCCGCCATGGCCGGGCGCGTCGGATTGCGGCTCGATCTCGACGCCTTCGACCGTATCGGACGCAACGTGCCCGTGCTCGTCGACCTGAAGCCTTCGGGCCGCAATTATATGGAAGACCTTCACGACGCCGGCGGCTTGCCGACGATCCTGCGCGAAATCCGCGATCACCTGCATCTCGATTGCCTGACGGTGACGGGCCGCACGCTCGGCGAGGAAATCGACGGGGCGCCCGCCGCCTTTGCGCAGGACATCGTCGCCACGGTGGCAAAGCCGGTCTATCCGCAGGGCGGAATGGCCGTGTTGCGCGGCAATCTCGCGCCGGGTGGGGCCATCGTGAAGCAGTCCGCGGCCAACCCGGATCTGTTGCGGCATCGTGGCCGTGCCGTCGTCTTCTCGTCGGTGGAGGACATGGCGGCGCGGGTCGACGACCCCGACCTCGACGTCAACGCCGACGACGTGCTGGTTCTGCAGAATGCCGGACCGAAAGGCGCGCCGGGCATGCCGGAGGCGGGCTACATGCCGATCCCCCGCAAGCTGGCGCGCGACGGCGTGAAGGACATGGTGCGGATCTCCGACGCTCGCATGAGCGGCACGGCATCGGGCACGATCGTTCTGCATGTCACGCCCGAGGCCGCCGCGGGTGGCCCCCTGGCGCTGGTGCGCGACGGCGACATGATCGAACTCGACGTCGAGCAACGCTCGTTGACCGTCGATGTCGCCGAGGACGAACTTGAGCGTCGACGGGACGAAACGCCCGGGCGTCGTCACGAGGGCTCCGACCGCGGCTACATGAAACTCTTCCTCGATACGGTGCTCCAGGCCGATCGCGGCTGCGACTTCGACTTCCTGGTTCCGACCGCAACGGGCTCGGTACCGACCGGCATCGTGCCGAAAGACTGAATTAACGCACGCGTTCGACCGGCCGCGCTCCGCGAGCGCGACCGGCCGTTTGTTCACAAGCCGACGTCGGTCATGCCACGCTGCGGATGCTGCCTTGCGCGCGTCGTCCGGGCATAGCGAAGGACTGCTCCTCCAAGGTCGCGCCAAGCCGGGCGAGCGTCGCTTCGTCGAGGGGCATCAAGGGCGGCCTGACCGCATTCCAGGCCGGATCGTCCGTCACAATCGCGACCGTCGACTTCAGCGCGGGAATCATCGCAAAGCCCTCGATCGACTTGCGGAAGCGGGTGACCTTCGCCTGCCGGTCGTCCGCGTCGCCATTCTGCCAATTGTCGAACAGGTCGACGATCGCTGGCGCGTTGATGTTGGCCGTCGCCGAGATGCAGCCGGCGCCACCGTTGCGCATGTTGTCGAGCAGAAATGATTCCGAGCCGCAGAACACGCCGAAGCCGGGAAAGCGATCCAGCATCGCCTTGGTGTTCGACCAGTCGCCGGACGAATCCTTGATGCCGAGGACCGTCTGCGGATAGTCCTTCACCAGTCGCTCGATCAGATCATGCGGGATCGGCACACCGGCAAATTGCGGGATATGGTAGAGATAGAGCGCAAGACGCTCGTCGCCGACGCGCTGGATCACCTCGGAATAGAAGGCGTAAAGCCCGTCCACCGACAGGCCCTTGTAGAAGAATGGCGGCAGCATCAGAACGCCATTGCAACCGCCTTTCACCGCAAGCCTGGTCAGTTCGACCGCTTCCGGAAGGGCGCAGGAGCCGGTTCCCGGCATCATCCGCGCCGGATCGAGCCCCGCCGCCAGCCCGCACTCCAAAAGATTCATCCGCTCAGCCGTCGAAAGCGAGTTGGCCTCCGAATTGGTCCCGAAGACCGCAAGGCCGGAATCTTGCGCCTGCAGCCACCGGCAATGCGCTATCCAGCGGTCGAAATCGGGTGCCAGGTTTTCGTCGAATGGCGTCACCACGGGCGACAGCACGCCCCGCATCATTTCGGTCATCACATGTCCTTCATTCTTCAGGTTTTGAAAACTTTGGTTCAGATCGTTCGGCGCAGCGCTTCGGGCAGCACCAGCAAGTCGCGCGTCATCTCGGACAGATCGCCGATGCCTAGCAGCGCCATGTCGCGGTCGATTTCCGACGAAAGAAGATCGATCGCATAGCGCACGCCCGCTCCCCCCGAAACGGCCGCGGCATAGAGCATTGGGCGCCCCACGAAGACGAAATGCGCGCCCAGGGCCAGCGCCTTCAGAACGTCCGTTCCGCGCCGGACGCCGCTATCGAGCATGACCGTCATGTCGCCGGCTTCCTTGAGAACCTCCGGAAGCGCCGCCATCGGCGAGATCGCGCCGTCGAGCTGGCGGCCGCCATGGTTGGACACGATGATCCCGTCACAGCCCATGGCTCTCGCTCGCGCAGCGTCCTGCGGCGACAACACACCTTTGAGAACGAAATTTCCCTTCCAACGGTCGCGGGCCGCCTGCACGTGCTCCCAGCGCAGTTGCTCCCGCCCGGAAAAGGACCGAATGAGATTACGCGCCACGATTGGAGGGCCGCGATCCACGTCGAGATTCTCGAAATGCGGCATGCCCAGCGTGCGCAACGTCCTGTAGGCCGTGCCCCAGAGCCAGCCTGGACGCGTCATCCCCTGCCATGCGAGCCTCGGCGTCGGCTTCAGCGGCGTTGCGAACCCGTTGCGGTGATCGGTTTCGCGGTTGCCATTGACCGCCACGTCGACGGTCACCACCAGCGTCTCGAAGCCGGCTCTGGCGATGCGGTCGGTCATCCCCAGCACCCGCGCTTCGTCGCCCGGGAAATAGGCCTGGAACCAACGGCTTTCCGCTTCATCGGCTACGCGTTCGAGCGCCGTGAGCGAAGTCGCGCTCATGATCGCGAACGTTCCACGGTCGCGGGCGGCCTTCGCCAGGACGACATCGCCGTCATAGGCGGCAAGCGCGCTCAATCCCATCGGCGCGATGCCGAACGGCCTTGCATATTCCTTACCGAAAAGGACCGTCTTCTGGCTGCGGCCGACATGCCCGCGCAACGACTGGGGAACGAAGCCGATCGCGCTGAAATCGAGCCGGTTGGCGGCGAAGCTCCACCCCGTCTCTGCGGCACCCGCGATGTAGCCGAAGACGGGCGTTGGCAGATATCGCCGGGCCGCCGTCTCGAAATCGTCGAGTGCGAAGGATCCGCGCAGTCGGTATGGGGCTGCGCTCTTGCCGCGCTGGGCAACCGCCGGTTCGTAACGGGCGGCGCGAGCAGCGTTCTGCGCGATCTCGTTCGACATCAAGTGACCTTTCCCGAATCGAATCTCAATTCCGTATCGACCCTCGACGAACCGGCCTCGGCCGGGACACGCGCGCTCATGCACACGCCGCGATCGCGTCGAGCACCTTGCGCGCAATCTCGGTCCCGACCCGTTCGAGACCGCCATTGGTCGATGCCCCAAGATGCGGCATGGCCAGAAAATTCGGCTGCTGCAAGAGTGGATTGTCCGGCAGAGGGGGCTCAACGGCAAAGACGTCCGATGCCGCCCCAGCCAGATGCCCCGACGCCAGCGCTCCGGCGAGCGCAGCCTCGTCGACGATCCCGCCGCGCGCGCAATTGACGAGATAGCTGCCCTTAGGCATCGATGCGAGCGCTTCGGCACCGATGATGCCGCGGGTTGCAGGGGTCCGCGGCATGTGCAGGAAAACGATCCGGCTTTCGGACAGAAGCAACGCCAGGCTCGGCGCGAATTCGACGCCCGATTCCGATTGCGCAGAGGTCCGACCCGGCGAATAGGCCGTCGTCGACGCCCCGAAACCGCCGACAAGGCGCCGCGCCACGGCTCGGCCCACGGCGCCGTAACCCACGATGCCGGCTCGCAATTCACCGAGGTCCCAACCAATTCGGAGAGAGGGATCGACGGCACGCCCTTCGCGGAGAGCCATCGTGATCGGCACGACGTTGCGGATCAGCGCCAGCGCGAAACCGATGGCGAGATCCGCTACGGATTCGGCGTTTGCGCCTGGCGTCGAATGGATCACAATTCCAGCGGCCGTAGCAGCCGCAACATCGATCGCGTCGACGCCCACGCCATGCTTGCCGATCACCTTGAGATTGGGACAGGCGGCCATCTCGGCACCCGTGATCGCGCGGGTCCGCACCACGATTCCGTCGCA
>JBBSUS010000100.1:0-7226 GCA_038234195.1 Hyphomicrobiales bacterium
TACAGCGAGCCGACGCCGATCCAGGAGCAGGCGATCCCGCACGCCCTCGAGCGTCGCGACGTTCTGGGCATCGCCCAGACGGGCCCCGGAAAGACGGCCTCATTCGTGCTGCCGATGCTGACCATGCTGGAAAAGGGTCGAGCGCGGGCGCGCATGCCGCGCACGCTCATCATCGAACCAACCCGCGAGCTGGCCGCACAAGTCGAAGAGTCCTTCGTGAAATACGGGCTCGACCAGAAGATCAATGTCGCGCTCCTGATCGGCGGCGTCTCGTTCGGCGATCAGGACAAGAAGATCGACCGCGGCGTCGACGTCCTGATCGCGACGCCCGGCCGGCTGCTCGATCATTTCGAGCGCGGCAAGTTGCTGATGACCGGCGTCGAGATCCTTGTCATCGACGAGGCCGATCGCATGCTCGACATGGGCTTCATCCCGGACATCGAACGCATCTGCAAGCTCCTGCCCTTTACCCGGCAGACGCTGTTCTTCTCGGCCACCATGCCGCCGGAGATCACCCGCCTGACCGAACAGTTTTTGCAGAACCCGGTACGCGTCGAAGTGGCCAAGCCGGCTTCCGCAGCGTTGACCGTGACGCAGCGGCTGATCGCGACCGCGAAAACCGACTTCGAAAAGCGCGAGACCCTGCGGAAATTGCTGCGTGAGCAAGACGATCTGACCAACGCGATCATTTTCTGCAATCGCAAGCGCGACGTTGCGACCTTGTTCCGCTCGCTGGAAAAGCACGGTTTCTCGGCTGGGGCGCTGCATGGCGACATGGATCAGCGTTCGCGAACTGCGATGCTCCAGGGCTTCCGCGACAACCAGATCCAGTTGCTGGTCGCATCGGATGTCGCCGCTCGCGGCCTGGACATCCCCGCGGTCACCCACATCTTCAATTTCGATGTACCGATTCATGCCGAGGATTACGTCCACCGCATCGGCCGCACAGGCCGTGCCGGACGCTCCGGCAAAGCCTTTACGCTGGTGACCAAGGGCGACAAGCGCTACATGGACGCCATCGAGAAGCTGATCGGAACTGAAGTCGAGTGGCAGGGCGATACCGCTTCCGCGCTTCCAGAGGAAGCGGCAGACGAGCGCGCGCCTCGCCGTTCTGGCAAACGGGCCGGCTCGCGCCGACGTGATGGCGAGGAAAGCTCGCGCCCCTCGCGCCGTAGCAAGACTGCCGAGACTCAAGCCGACACCGCTGACGAAGAAACAGTGGTCGCAAGCGTCCCCGCCAGAGAAGTCGACGCGCCAATCGATGCGGTGAACACCGTCGATGACACCCCGGTCGCCGTCGTGGAGACACCGGTCGCCGCAGAAGAAACAGCCTCGCCGCGTCCGAGCCGCGCACGCCCTGTTGCCAATGACCGCGGTCGTGGCAGCGGAAATGGCCGAAGCAGCGCACGCGCAGCGCCAGCCAACAGTGACACGCGTCGCAATGGCGGACGCGATGGCGACGATGGCAAGGCACCCGTTGGATTCGGCGACGATATTCCCGCATTCATGCTGATCGCCACCGGCTCATAGGCCCCGGCGCGCAGAATTCGACAAGCAGAAGCCGGCGCGAGCCGGCTTTTTCGTATCTGCCCTCAGGCCTCTCCAATCATCCTCTACGAAGCTCAAAACATTACGGACGAGGCGCGAGCCGTTCGTCGGAATTGCTGGTCTTGTAGGGTTGCCGGTAAACCGACTACCGTAACGGCAAAAGAAAAGGGAGACCGTTCGGGTCTCCCTTTGTCGGGTTCTGCGTTCGCACCGAGTCGCACGATCGGCCCAAGTCGCTGACTTCAGCCGACGATCTCGGTTTCGGAGAACCAGTATGCGATCTCCTGAGCGGCGGTCTCGGGAGCATCCGACCCGTGCACAGAGTTCTCGCCGATCGACAGGGCGTGTGCCTTGCGAATGGTGCCCTCGGCAGCATCCTTCGGGTTGGTCGCACCCATGATCTCGCGGTTGCGTGAAATGGCATTCTCGCCATGCAGGACCTGCACGACCGTCGGGCCAGAAGACATCGATTCGACGAGTTCGCCGAAGAAAGGCCGTTCCTTGTGGACGGCGTAGAAGCCCTCGGCTTCGCGCTGGCTCATCCAGACGCGCTTGGAGGCGACGACGGTCAGGCCGCCCTCTTCCAGCATGGTGGTAATGGCACCGGTCAGGTTGCGACGGGTGGCATCGGGCTTGATCATCGAAAAGGTGCGTTCGACCGCCATCGGGGTCTCCTTTGCATAAAGGGTTTGTGAGAAGGTGCGCGACCTATACCGACGCGACCCGGCTCGGGCAAGGCTCGGTGCCTTGGGCGGATCTGCCCCCGTCCCACCCGGCGGTCCAGGCCGCTATGACGCGTCGTTCGCCGTCAATCGGCATCCTCGAGACGCAACAGCAGCGCGCCGTCCTCGACCTGGTCGCCGACCTCGACCAGGAGCTCTGCGACCCCGCCCGCTCGCGGGCTCTTCAGCGTGTGCTCCATTTTCATCGCCTCGATGACGATCAGCGCCGCGCCCTTCTCCACCGCATCACCGGCCTTGGCCAAAACGAGCTTCACCGTCCCGGGCATCGGAGCCGCAATCCGGTCTCCGCCGGCCGCGTCTTCGCCATGAGCGGCCGCATCGTAAAGAAAGAAGCGATGGGCCACGCCGGTTTCGAACACGGTGACCGCACGGGCCTCTCGCGCGACGCCCGCGCTGAAGACGTGGCCACCGGACGAAAAACGCACCTCGCCGTCGCGTTTTAGAGCTCCGCGATCGAGCACCGCGAGTTCGACGTTGTGGTCGCCGGTCTCCACGCGATAGCAACGGTGTCCGAGGTCGGTGACAAGTGTGTCGATGCGTTCAACGGGTTCCTTGCCTCCTGCCTCTCCGCCGTCGAAGCGCGCCGCCTGGACAGCCTCTCCCCACGCGCGAAATCCCCGAAGGCAGGCAAAGGGATCAGCGGACACTTCTCGGTCGCCCGGACCGCCCACATCCAGATGCCGGAGAACCGAGAGCGCCGCGATGGCGCGCGCCATCGTGGAGGTCGCCGCCTGGCGCGTCAGCGCTTCGATGTCGCGGCCGATCAGGCCCGTGTCGACGTCGCCTTCCGCGAAGCCCTCATGGGCCGCGAGCCGCGCGAGGAACGCGACATTCGTCACCGAACCGGCAATCTGCGTCTGTGCCAAAGCCCTCCGCAGCTTTGCCAGAGCCGTTGTCCGGTCCGGCCCATGGACGATCAGCTTGGCGATCATCGGGTCGTAGTGTGGGGTAATCGTATCGCCTTCGACGACGCCGGTATCGACCCGAACGCCTTCGCGCTCCGGCGGCATGCGCAACCTCGTCAATCGTCCGGTCGCCGGCAAGAAGCCCTTCGCCGCATCTTCGGCATAAATTCTCGCCTCGAAGGCGTGGCCTTCTATTGCCAGGTCTTCCTGGGCGAAAGGCAGCGCTTCACCGGAGGCGACGCGAAACTGCAGTTCGACCAGATCGAGTCCGGTGATCGCCTCCGTCACCGGATGCTCGACCTGCAGACGGGTGTTCATCTCCATGAACCAGAAGCGGTCGGGTTTGAGACCTTCGGACGCATCGACGATGAACTCGATGGTGCCGGCGCCGGAATAGCCGATTGCCTTGACGGCCTTGACCGCGGCCCCGCCCATCGCGGCGCGCATCTCGGGGGTCATTCCCGGTGCCGGCGCCTCCTCGATCACCTTCTGGTGCCGTCGTTGCAGCGAGCAGTCCCGCTCGAACAGATGTACCGCGTTGCCATGGCCATCGCCGAAGACCTGGATCTCGATATGCCGTGGTTTGGCGACGAGTTTCTCGATCAGGCAGTGCGGATCGCCGAAGGACGCCTCGCCCTCGCGCCGCGCACCCTCCAGCGCCTCACGAAAGTCTTCGCGCGCATGCACCTCGCGCATGCCCTTGCCGCCGCCGCCGGCTCGCGCCTTGATCAGCACCGGATAACCGATCTCGTCCGCCTGCCGCGCCAGAAACTCGGGCTCCTGCCGGTCGCCATGATAGCCGGGCACCACGGGCACGCCGGCCTGCTGCATCAGCCGCTTGGCGGCATCCTTCAGCCCCATCGCCCGGATCGCCTTCGCCGAGGGACCGACGAAGATCAGCCCCGCTGCTTCGACGGCTTCAACAAAATCCGGGTTCTCAGACAGGAAACCGTATCCCGGATGGATTGCCTCGGCGCCGGTCGCCTTTGCGGCTTCGATGATCCGATCGCCCTTCAGATAGCTTTCGGACACGGCCGCCGGCCCGATCCGTACCGCTTCGTCGGCCACGCGAACATGGAGCGCATCGGCGTCGGCGTCGGAGAAGACCGCGACGGTGCGGATGCCAAGACGCTTGGCGGTGCGGATGACGCGGCAGGCGATTTCACCGCGGTTTGCGATAAGGAGGGAGGTGATCATGGCGGGCCCTCGTTGAGACAATCGATGTCGTCGAAAGCGATTCGGTGCATGGGCGCAGGAGGCTCCAATCGCTTGTCGGCGCTGACGAAAACGGTGCATCCTGCATAAGACGCACAAGCAAGGTGTATGGCGTCGGGAAGCTTCATGGAGCGGAACGCGCGGATTCGAGCGGCTTCGATCATGACGGCACGATTGGCTGCCACGAGCGGAAGTGAGCGGCGACCGTCGAGAAGATGGAGCATCGCTTCGACGGCGGCCCCGTTTCTTTTCCGACACGGCATGACAAGACATTCGGAAAGCGCGATTTCACTCGAAAAAGCTGCCAAATGCCCGGCGTCCATCGCTTCGACAAAAGCCCTCTGGCCGTCCGTCAAAACGGCATGAAATTCGACCATCGAGATGATTGTATTGCTGTCGAGATAAAAGCGCCCCCCAAACGACATCAAGACTCAATCCCATTCGTCTCGAAGTGCCCGGATCTCTGAAACGATCTCCTCGGTCGTCCGACTGCTCGGCACCGATCCGACAAGGGATAGGAGAGAACGGCCCTCCCGGTGCGGCTCTCGTGCGGACCGTTCGAGAATCTCACGGATCTCCGCCTCAGTTGACCGTTTGTTGACCTTGGCCCGGGCCTTCAGCGTATCGAGGACGTCGTCGTCCAGTTTTCGAACCGTGATCTGCGCCATTCGACCCTCCACTTGCTATCACTATGATAGCATTTTTTGACACGCTCGCCATCACATCCGGAACAGTCCGAACCGCGTCTCCCCGATCGGCGCATTCAGCGCTGCCGAAAGCGACAGCGCCAGAATTTCTCTTGTCTTGCCCGGATGCACGATGCCGTCGTCCCACAGGCGTGCCGAAGCGTAGAGCGGGTGGCTCTGGCGCTCGAAAATTTCAACGGTTGGGCGTTTGAACTCGGTCTCTGCCTCGGACGACCACTCGCCACCCTTGCGCTCGATGCCGGCGCGCTTCACGGTCGCCAGCACGCCGGCGGCCTGCTCGCCGCCCATGACGGCGATGCGGCTGTTCGGCCAGGTCCACAGGAAGCGCGGCGAATAGGCCCGGCCGCACATGCCGTAATTGCCGGCGCCATAGGAGCCGCCGATCAGCATGGTGATCTTCGGCACAGCCGTGGTTGACACGGCGGTGACCAGCTTGGCCCCGTGCTTGGCGATGCCGCCGGCCTCGTATTGCCGGCCGACCATGAAGCCGGTGATGTTCTGTAAGAACACCAGCGGCACCTTGCGCTGCGAGCACAGTTCGACGAAATGCGCACCCTTCACGGCGCTCTCGGAAAACAGAACGCCATTGTTGGCGATAATTCCGACCGGCATGCCGTGGACGTGCGCAAAACCGCAGACCAGCGTCGGGCCGTAGCGCGCCTTGAACTCGTCGAAACGCGAGCCATCGACGATCCGCGCGATCACCTCGCGCACGTCGAAGGGCGTCTTGGCATCCGCCGGCACGATCCCGAGGATCTCGTTCGGATCGAAGGCCGGGTCTTCCGGCGTTTCGAGAACGACGGAGGACGGCTTTGTCGTGTTGAGGTTGCCGACGATCCGCCGCGCGATCTGCAACGCATGCAGGTCGTCCTCGGCCAGGTGATCGGCGACACCCGACAGCCGCGTGTGGACGTCGCCACCGCCGAGATCCTCGGCCGAGACGACCTCGCCCGTTGCTGCCTTCACCAGCGGCGGCCCGGCGAGGAAGATCGTCCCCTGCCCCTTCACGATAATGGTTTCGTCGCTCATCGCCGGCACATAGGCGCCACCGGCCGTGCAGGAGCCCATGACGACCGCGATCTGGGCGATGCCCTTAGCCGACATTTGCGCCTGGTTGAAGAAGATGCGGCCGAAATGGTCCCGGTCCGGAAACACCTCGTCCTGGTTCGGCAGATTGGCGCCGCCGGAATCCACCAGATAGACGCAAGGGATATGGTTCTGCTCGGCGATCTCCTGGGCCCTGAGATGCTTCTTGACGGTCATAGGGTAGTAGGTGCCGCCCTTTACGGTCGCGTCATTGGCGAGCACCATGACCTCGCGTCCCGCCACCCGCCCGATGCCGGCGATGGCGCCAGCCGCAGGAATTTCGCCGCCATAGAGGTCATGCGCGGCAAACAGCCCGATCTCCAGAAACGGTGAACCTGGATCGAGCAACCCCTGCACCCGGTCCCGTGGCAACAGCTTGCCGCGCGAAAGATGCCGCTCGCGGGCTCTTTCTCCGCCGCCTTCGAGCGCCTTTTCGGCCGCGTCCTCCACGGCCCTGATTTGCTTTTCCATCGCCGCCCGGTTGTCGGAAAAGACCTGCGAGCGCGGCGAAATCGCAGACGTCAGAACAGCCATCAGGCCGTCTCCTTGAAGAGCTCGCGCCCGATCAGCATCCGCCGAATTTCGCTGGTCCCGGCGCCGATCTCGTAAAGCTTGGCATCGCGAAGCAGGCGGCCGGTCGGATAGTCGTTGATGTAGCCGTTGCCGCCGAGCGCCTGGATTGCCTCCAGTGCCATCTGCGTCGCCTTTTCAGCCGCATAGAGAATGCAGCCGGCCGCGTCCTTGCGACTTGTCTCGCCGCGGTCACAGGCAGCGGCAACGGCGTAGACGTAGGCTCTGCAGGCGTTCATCGTGACATACATGTCGGCGACCTTGCCCTGCATCAGCTGGAACTCGCCGATCGCTTGGCCGAACTGCTTTCGCTCGTGGATATACGGCACGACGACATCTAGGCAGGCGGCCATGATGCCGAGCGGGCCGGCCGACAGCACCACCCGCTCGTAGTCGAGGCCGCTCATCAGCACTTTCGCCCCACCCCCAACCTCGCCGAGGACGTTCTCGTA
>JBBSUS010000101.1:0-7217 GCA_038234195.1 Hyphomicrobiales bacterium
CCGGCCCCGTGGAGTTCCGGGCACCCAGGACGACGGTCGCCCTGCTGGAGGAGCGCGCGCTGGGGGCGTCTGTGGACGGCCCGATGGAGGGGATCGCGACGCCCTGCTTCACGTGCGGCGGGGCGACGACACGGGTCGTTTCCGGCCCGACCGGCAGGGCCGAGAAGAAGAACACATGGTCGCCGACCGCGTGGCAGAACGCGTGCGGCTCGATGGCAAAGCGCATCGAGCCGACGTCGCCGCCAGAGGCCGCCACCATCGGCTTCAGGCTCGATGGTCTGCCGCTCTGGGTCATCGAGACGATACCCGGGTTGAGCGGAAAGCGCATGGCCTGCCACCAGTCGCCGTCGGCGGGCCCGATCGGCAGGTTTGCGGCTCGCATGCGCTCGGCGAACTGCGCCTCGATGGTGCCGTCGGTGAAGGCGCCGGTCTGGGCCGCGCTGACGGGAAAGGGAACGCCAAGCTCGGGATGATTGGCGGCGCAGTGATAGCACTCGCGGGCGTTTTCCATCACCAGCTTCCAGTTGGCCTTTTCGACCAAGGTGATTTCGGCGGCGAGCTTGGCGTTCTGCATGCCTTGTGGCGTCAGCAGTGGTTCGAGCGCCGCGCGATAGGACGCAAACGCCGGCGCTTGTTCGGCAAGGCAGACATAGAGCGAGCCGGCGATGCTTTCGACATGGATCGGGTTCAGCCCGTGCTGCGCCTTTTCGAAGCCGGCCGGCATGTTGGGCGCATATTGCAGTTCGCCATTCAGGTCATAGACCCACTGGTGGTAGGGACAAACGATCTTCGCTGCCGTGCCCTGACCGTTCTCGCAAAGCTGCGCGCCGCGGTGGCGGCAGGAATTGTGGAAACCCTTGATGGTGCCGGTTCTGTCCCGCATCAGCAGGATCGGCGAGCCGCCGATCGTCATCGACAGGATCGATCCGGGCAACGGCAGCTCGCAGTCGAAGCCGACCATAAGCCAGTTCGAGTGATAGATCGCATCGACGTCGAGAGCGTAGATATCGGGGTCGTTGTAGAAGGCGCGGGGCAGGGCGTGATCGGGCCGTCGCGCGTCGAGCAGCTTGCGGATTTTGGTCAGGTGGGGCATCGGCAAATCCAGCGATCCATGGTCACCTATCCATCTGCCGATTTGTGTCGCTTGGAAAATGCCTAATTGGCATGCCGGATTCGCTTTTAGGCAATTGTCAGGTCCGTTGAAACGGCACAATCTTGTGGGTACCCGAGCGTGTCGATGCCGCCGGCCGGATCGTCGGCGGGCGGCATTGTCGGGCGCGCAGGGCGCCACGCGGGAAAGGGCCCGTTTCGATGAGCAATCGCAAATGGCTTCCGCTCAACGCCCTTCGGGCCTTCGAGGCGGTCGCCAGCCACAAGAGCTTCACCCTCGGCGCACAGGCCCTCAGCGTCGGGCAGAGCGCCGTCAGCCGCCATGTGGCGAGCCTGGAATCGCTCATCGGCCAGCGGCTGTTTATCCGCAAGTCGTACGGTCTCGAACTCACGCGCGCGGGGCAGACGCTCTTGCCGGCGATCAAGCGCTCCTTCGATCGGCTCGAGCAGGTGCTGGACGACATTGACGGCGTCGATCTGTCAGGCGGCCGGACCTTGCGCGTGCACTTTCCGCCGTCCCTCCTGCAGCAACTCGCGCTGCCGCTGATCGCCGAGTTTCGGGCGCAGAATCAAAGGGTCGCCATCGAAGTCAATTCGTCGAACGCCCCCGGCTTACCGCTTCAGAACTGCGACATCGCCATCTTCTATGACCGGCCGAGCGTCTCCGAGGCGATCCGCGACCTTTTGTGGCAGGTGCAGGTCACGCCGGTCTGTTCTGCTGCCACGGCGGCGCGTTTTGCCGGCAGGCCAGCGCAGGATTTCCTCACCGATCTGGACCTCCTCCATGTGAGGGTCGACGGCCGTCAGTCGACACAGCTCTGGTCGGCCTTCGCGACGCGCGCCGGGCTGACGCTGCCAAAGGTCTCCGGTCTGACCTTCGACACGCTGAGCCTTGCCGTCCAATACGCGATGGCCGATGGAGGCGTCGTCCTTGCCGACGTGGACATGTTCGCTGCCGAGATCGCCGACGGGCGGCTTTGTGCGCCCTTCGACATCACCCTCGACGATGGCTACGGCTACTATCTGACGCTGGCCGCCGAGGATCTCGACGATCCCGTGATTGCGGCGTTTCGAAGCTGGATCATCGCACATTTCGCGGGCCGCTTCGGGAGCCGCGACGAGGTGCGCGCACCGCAGCCGGTCGCTGCCGACGCAGGGCCCGTGGCGGTCGGCAAACGGTGATCGCGACGACGCCCTGACGCGATTCTGGCGATGGTCACCCACATCCGGCGCTTGACTCTGAGATGCGTTCGGTCCCCGATTGCATCAGCACATCGTGGTGGCGTCTTTTGCTTCGCTGCCGACACGACCCTGATTTGACGAGGGCCGCGGACCGGCGCCCCCGCAAGGAGATGACCTATGACGATCGACCGGAAACTGGCCGACAGGCTGCGCTTTCTCGGCACCCGGCACGAAAGCCATCTCGTCGACGGTTATGTCGACGGCCGTGTCAGCCGCCGCGAATTCCTGCGCCATGGCAGCGTGCTCGGGCTTTCGCTGCCGATCCTGGCGCGCCTGGCCGGCGGGGCCGGTCTCGCCTCGCTGGGGACGCTGTCGGCAATTGGCAACGCACGTGCGGCGCCGGGGGGAACCATCCGCATCGCCCAGAAGATTCCGTCCGCTGCGATCGATCCGGTGACGACGGCGAGTTCCGGCGGACTGCTCCTTCTGCAGCAGGCCGGCGAGTTCCTTTGCCGCAGCGGTTCTGACCTGATCCTGCAGCCGATGCTGGCCGTAAGCTGGAAGCCCAACGACGATTCCACCATGTGGACCTTCACGCTGCGCAAGGGCGTCAAATTCCACGACGGCCGCGAGATGAAGGCCGACGACGTCGTCGCGTCGATCGACCGGCTCTGTGATCCGAAGAATTCGTCCAATGCGCTGTCTGTGTTCGCCGGCGTCTTGAAGCCGGGCGGCACCAAGAAGGTCGACGACCATACCGTTGCCTTTACCCTGGAAGCCGCCAACGGGTCGTTCCCCTACCTCGTCTCGTCCGACAATTACAACGCGATCATCCTGCCGGCCGATTACGCGGGCGACTTCGAAAAAACCTTCAATGGAACGGGGCCGTTCAAGATCGAGAAATACACCCAGGGCGTCGGCGCGAGTTTCGTGCGCAACGACGCATACTGGGGCGACAAGGCGCTGCCCGACCGTCTGGCCTTCAGCTTTTACGCCGACACCCAGCCGATGCTCCTGGCGCTGCAGGGTGGCGATGTCGACGTCATCCAGCAGGTGCCGGTGCTGGAAGGCGCCGCGCTCCTCAACAATCCCGACGTGAACATCATCAGCCTCAAATCCTCGGCGCACCAGGAACTGCACATGCGCTGCGACATGAAGCCGTTCAAGGACAAGCGCGTGCGCCGGGCCATCGCCCTTTCGCTCGACCGTGAGCGGCTGGTAAAGGGCCTGATGCGCGGCAGAGCCTCGCTCGGCAACGACAGCCCCTTCGCGCCGGTGTTCCCGACGACCAACACCAGCGTCGCCCAGCGCGCGCAGGATCTGAACGAGGCCAAGGCGCTGCTCGAGGCGGCTGGTATGACCAACGGCAAGGTGACGCTGACCACCGAGAACTTCCTGGAGATTCCGCAATACGCCCAGCTCGTCCAGGCCGCGGCGCGCGAGATCGGTTTCACCATCGATCTCAATGTCCTCGACCAGAGCGCCTATTACGGCGATGCCGTCTTCGGCAAATCCAACTGGCTCGATTCGACGATGGGAATCACCGATTACGGTCATCGCGGCGTGCCGAACGTCTATCTTTCGGCGCCGCTGACCAGCGACGGCACCTGGAACGCCGCCCATTTCAAGAACCCGGACTACGACAAGCTGGTTGCCGGCTACATCGCCACCGCCGATGTCGAGAGCCAGAAGGAACAGGCTGGCCAGATCGAGACGATGCTGCTCGACGAGACGCCGGTGATCTTCGGCTATTTCTACGACTACCTCGTCGCCACCGCGAAGAATGTAAGCGGCGTCGAGCCCACGGCGCTCAGCCAGCTGTTTCTGGCCAACGCCAAGATCGGCTGACCGGCATATAGCGTTCATGAAGAGAAGCTCGGATCGGTACGGCGGGTCGCGCACTTCGTCGCCGGTTCCCGTGAAGGAGTTCTCGTCATAGCCCGCTTTCTTGCGACCCGGCTGGCGTTCTCGCTGGTGACGCTTGCGATCCTCAGCGTCATCGTCTTCCTCGGCGGACAGGTGCTGCCCGGCGATGTCGGCCGCGCGGTGCTCGGTCCGTTCGCCGACCAGCGGGCGGTGGTGGCGCTGAACCATCAGTTGGGCGTCGACCGGCCGCTGATCGTGCAGTTCGGCAGCTGGATCTTCGGCCTTCTGAAGGGCGACATGGGCGTTTCCTATGCCTATCGCTCGCCTGTCGGCCCCTACGTCTTCAGCGCGCTGGTCAATTCGCTGAAGCTGGCATCGCTCGCCTTCGTGCTGGTCGTACCGCTGGGCATTCTCGGCGGCGTCGTGGCGGCGCTCTACAAGAACCGTATCGCCGACCGGACGATCAGCGTCGTCGGTCTGTCTTTCTCGGTGATGCCGGAGTTCGTGTCCGGCATCGTCTTCATCCTGATTTTCGGGGTCTGGCTGCGCTGGCTGCCGGTCTCGGCGAGCTGGCCGGAAGGTGCCGGCGCCATGAGCCAGTTGAAGCATCTGATCCTGCCGGCGCTGCCGCTGTTTCTCGTGCTCTTCGGTTACATCGCCCGCATGGCAAGAGCCGGGACCGTCGAGGCGCTGGAATCGGACTACACGCGTACCGCCGTCCTCAAGGGATTGCCGTGGCGCACGGTGATCTGGCGCCATGTCCTGCGCAACGCCCTGCTGCCGACCATCACCGTCGTCGCCACCCAGGCGGGCTATCTGATCGGCGGGTTGGTCGTGGTCGAGACGCTGTTTCATTATCGCGGCATCGGGTCGCTGATCTACAACGCCGCCAATTCCAAGGATTTTCCGATGCTGGAGGCCGGCGTCCTTGTCGTCGGCATGGTCTACATCGTCTCGACGCTGATCGCCGATGTCCTGACGACGCTGCTCAATCCGCGCCTGACCCATGGACGCGCCAGATGAGCGAACTCACGCAGGATTCGTCCAACGCAGCACGGCGACGGATTGCCCATCGCGGCAAGGAGGGCACCGCCTCGAACCCGCCCGCCGACGAGCCGGAGGTCGAGGCCGCGGTCGTTCCCGTGGAGTCGAGCCAGACCGGCGAGCGGATCGCGCTGCTCCTGCGTTCACCGACCTTCCTGATCGGCCTTGCCATCATCCTCTTCTGGATCGTCTGCGCGCTGTTCGGTCGTGACCTGGTGCCGTACGATCCGCTGAAGGGCGACGTCCTGGATTCGCTGCTGCCGCCCGATGGCAGCCACTGGTTCGGCACCGATCAGCTTGGCCGCGACGTCTTTTCGCGCGTGCTGGTCGGCTCGCGCGACATCCTCACCGTCGCGCCGCTTGCGACCTTGCTCGGCACCGTCTGCGGCACGGCATTGGGTTTGATCGCCGGCTACAACAAGGGTTGGATCGACGAGGCACTGAGCCGCGTGATTGAGGCCTTTCTCGCATTGCCGCTGGTCATCGTGGCGCTGCTGGCGCTGGTCGCTCTCGGGCCATCCAAGCCGACCGTGATCCTGGTCATCGGGCTCGGCTTTACGCCGCTGATCGCTCGCACCGTGCGCGCCGCCGTCATCTCCGAGCGCGGGCTCGACTACGTGCTGACGGCGCGGCTGCGGCTCGAAAGCGCCTTCCACATCATGTTCGTCGAGATCCTGCCCAACATCATGCCGTCGATCCTGGTCGAGGCGACGGTGCGGCTTGGCTATGCGATCTTCGCGGTCGCGACCTTGAGCTTTTTGGGCTTCGGTATCGCCCCGCCCTCGCCGGACTGGGGCCTCAGCGTGGCGGCCAATTACGGGTTGATCGGCGGCGGCTTCTGGTGGACCGTCCTTTTCGACGCGGGGGCTATCGCCTCGCTGGTCATCGGCTTCAACCTGTTCTCGGACGGTCTGGGAGCTGCGTTCCATGACTGAGGTGGCCGCTCGTCCTGAGAACGCTGGACGCGTCGAGCCAGCCGGGTCCAGCGATGCGCTGGCCTTCGACGGCGTCGACGTCGCCTACAAGGTTCGCGGCCGCAATCGCGCAGTCATCCGCGACCTGTCGCTCAGGATCGGTCCGGGAGAGGCCTACGGGCTCGTCGGCGAATCCGGTTGCGGCAAGTCGACCACAGCGTTTGCCGCCATGCGCTATCTCGCCGGCAATGGCCGGGTGACGGCCGGGACGATCACGCTGGGCGGCACCGATGTCATGACAGCAAGCGAGGCGGACCTCAGGCGCCTGCGCGCCAGGGACGTGTCGATGGTCTATCAGGACCCCGGCAAGTCGCTCAATCCGGCGATCCGTGTCGGGCATCAGCTGATGGAGGTGTTTGGCATCGGCGGGGCCTCGACAGCCGAGGCGAAGCGCGGCGCGATCGCGATGCTCGACCGGGTGCGCATCGTCGATTCGCAAAGCGTCATGGACCGCTATCCGCATCAGCTTTCCGGCGGCATGCAGCAGCGCGTCATCATCGCCATGGCGCTGGCGGCAGACCCGTCTCTCCTGATCCTCGACGAGCCGACGACGGGGCTCGACGTCACGGTCGAGGCGGAGGTGCTGAACCTCGTCTCCGACCTGCGGCGCGAGACCGGAGCGGCGATCCTGTTCATCAGCCATGATCTTGCCGTGGTTTCCCAGGTCTGCGAGCGCGTCGGCGTACTCTATGCCGGGATGTTGGTGGAGGAGGGGACGACGGACGAGGTGTTCGGCACGCCGCGTCATCCCTACACGAAGGCGCTCTTGCGCTGCCTGCCGTCGGGTGGCCGGAAAAAGTCAGATGGTCGGCTCGCGACCATCCGTGGCGGACTGCCTGGACCCGGTGCCGAGTTCAACGGCTGTCCGTTCACGCCGCGTTGCCCGCTGGCGCAGGATATCTGTCGCACCGAGATGCCCAGGCTTCGACCGATCGAGAGCGGCGGCCATCTCGCCCGTTGCCATTTTGCGGAGGCGGTTGCCGAAGCTGTCGTCGACGTTCCCGCCGGCGCATCGTCGAACGCTTTCGACTACAGCGGCGA
>JBBSUS010000102.1:0-7058 GCA_038234195.1 Hyphomicrobiales bacterium
ATCGGGTCGCAGGAGACGCCGGCCTGCCTCAGCCGGTCCCGCAGCGCCGGTGGCAGGCGGCGGATATCCGGGCCGGTGCCGAAGAGCAGGAAACGGATGTCGGCGACCTCATCGAAGATCTTCAGCAAACGCTCGCCGGTGAACAGGTTGGCGGCCGTCGCGTCCCAACCGTAGATGCCGCTCGGCAAGCATAGGATCGAACCACGATGTGACATCTCGGCAAAGCGGAAGCCGCCATTGCCATAGGCCTCGATCGGCGCGCGCCCGGGAAAATGCGCCGACCGGATCTCGATGCCCTTCCCTGACAAGGCGCCGGTAGCTGCCGCCCCGCCCGAAGGTGCGATCACCGCGCGGTCATTTGATGGAGATGCTTTGTCCATCGACGGTTCAGACTTGACCCGGCAGGCTGCCATTTCGAATCGCCTCTTCCTCGTCCTTCTTGGCGGCGAAATCGGCCGGGCGGAGCTTGAAGAAGATCAGAATCGGTGCTGCGACGAAGATCGACGAAAAGGTGCCGATCGCGACGCCGAACAGCATTGCCGCGACGAAGGAGCGGATCACCTCGCCGCCAAGAACGAAGAGGGCCGCGAGCGCCAGCAACGTCGTTGCCGAGGTCATGGTCGTGCGCGACAACATCTCGTTGTCCGACAGATCGAGCAGCTGGCCGATCGGCATCTTCTTGAAGCGCCGCAAATTCTCCCGGACCTTGTCGTAGATGACGACGGTGTCGTTCAGCGAGTAGCCGACGATCGTCAGGATCGCCGCGACGCTCGACAGGCTGAAGTCGAGTTGCGTGACGACCAGAAACCCGAGTGTCAGGATGACGTCGTTGACCGTCGCGATGATGGCGCCCAGCGCGAACTGCCATTCGAAACGGATCCAGACATAGACCAGGATCGCGAAAAGCGAGGCCAGGACGCCGATCACCGCCGCATAGGCAAGTTCGCCCGACACGGTCGGCCCGACCACCTCGGTGCGCCGGAAGTCGTAATCGGCCGAAAGGGCCTTCGTCGCGGTATCGACGAGTGCGTCCTGCGCTCCCTTGGCCGCCGTTTCCTGTTCGCCGATGCGGATCAGCGCTTCCTGCTGCTTGCCGAATTCCTGGACCTGAACATCCTGGATGCCCGCGGATCCGAGACGGTTCCGAATGTCGCCGATATTGGCGACGGCACCGTTCTTGGCCTGCACTTCGATCAACGTACCGCCAGTGAAGTCGATGCCGAAATTGAGCCCGACGGCAAAGAGCGAACCGATGGATGCGAGGCAAAGGACCATCGAGACCGCGAAAATCTGCAGACGCACCTTCATGAACGGAATGCGCGTGACCTCGGGTACGAGCCGGATGAAACCGCGCGGCAGTTCCTTCGGCCGCTTCGAACGCACCCAGTAGGCGACCAGCCAGCGGGTCAGCGTGTAGGCGGTGAAGACGGTGGTGATGATGCCGATGGCTAGGGTCACGGCAAAGCCGCGGACCGGACCGGACCCCAGGAAGAAGAGGACCACGGCGGCGATCAGCGTGGTGATGTTGGCGTCCATGATCGTCGCCAGCGCCTTCTGGAAACCTGTGTCGATCGACTGCACCACGGAGCGGCCCTGTCGCCTCTCGTCGCGAATGCGTTCGTAGATGAGGACGTTCGAGTCGACGGCCATCCCGAGGGTCAGAACGACACCGGCAATGCCCGGCAGGGTCAGCGTGGCGCCGATCACGGTCAGGATCGCAAACAGCAGGACGAGATTCACCGCCAGGGCGACATTGGCGATGATGCCAAGGAAGCCGTAGGCGGCGAGCATGAAGACGACGACCAGCAACGCCCCGACCACGCCGGCGATTTCGCCGGCGGCGATCGAATCGGCGCCGAGGCCGGGTCCGACAGTGCGCTCTTCGATGATGTTCAACGTCGCCGGCAACGCGCCAGCGCGCAGCAGGACGGCCAGGTCGTTGGCGCTCTGGACCGTGAAGTTGCCGCTGATCTGAGCCTGTCCGCCGAGGATCGCCTCGCGGATGTTCGGCGCCGACAGCACCTTGTTGTCGAGGACGATGGCGAACGGCTTGCCGACATTCTGCTGAGTGACGGCGCCGAAGCGTCTCGCGCCCTGGCTGTCGAAACGGATGTTGACGACCGGCTGATTGGTCTGGCTGTCGAAGCCGGCCTGGGCGTCGGTCAGGTTCTCGCCCGACACCATGACCTGGCGCTGTACGAGGACCGGCTCAGGCGGCGTGTCGTTGGTGTAGAGAAGCTCGGTTCCGGCGGGCGGACGGCCACCCTGGGCAACCTCCTGCGGCGGCGTCGTCTGGTCGACGAGGCGGAACGTCAGCTTGGCGGTCTGGTTGAGCAGCGATTTCAGCCGCTGTGGATTTTCCAGACCGGGCACCTGAACCATGATCCGGTCGGTGCCCTGCCGCTGGATCAGCGGCTCCGTGGTGCCGAGCTCGTCGACGCGGCGGCGCACCACCTCGATCGACTGGGTGACGGCAGTCGACACGCGATAGGCGACGCCGTCATCGGTCAGCGAAACGGTGATGACACCCGGCTGCAGCCGGGCGATCGCCACCTCGTTCACCGAACCACCCGACATCATGCCGCTTGAGATCGGCTGGGCGAGTGGCTCCAGCGTCTTCATCGCCGCATCCGTCTGGGACGGGTCGCGCAAGCGGATGGTGATCGTATTGCCGCTGCTGTTGATACCGGAATAACCGATGCGATCGGTGCGCAGGCGCTGGCGCGAATCGTCCTGGATCGTCTGAAGCCGTTCGGCGATCAGCGACTGCTTGTCGATTTCGAGCAGAATATAGGAGCCGCCCTGCAGATCGAGACCGAGAGTGATTTGCTTGTGTGGAACGAACGACGGCAACTGGTCGAGCACCGACTTCGGCATCAGGTTCGGGGCCGCAAACAGGACGCCCGCCAGCACGGTCAGCCAGATGAGAATCGTTTTCCAGCGCGAGAAATACAGCATCAATGGTCCCGAACGGGTCGACCGCATTGCCGACGCGGATCACGATCCAGAACGCTGCCTGTTGGGCAGGTTGCACGAATCGGATGCGCCGCAACACGGCAGGTTGCTCAAATTTTCACGCCGTCTGCGCGATCAAGACGGCGATATATTGTTCGCCGAGTGCGAAACTTGCGGGCGGCGCGTTCACGACGGCCTGAAAAGGCCGATCGTCGCTCGCATGACCCGCATGTTCTCGCCTATTTCGAGTTGGCGGCTGCAGGCTCGCCCTTCACGCGCACCTCGGACACCGTGCCCTGGACGATACGCACGCGGGTCTGTTCGGAAATCTGCACCTCCAGCTCGCCGCTGTCGAGCACCTTCGTCACTTTGCCGACGATACCGCCAGCGGTGACCACCGTGTCGCCGCGTCGGATGTTCTTCAGCATCTCCGTGCGCTTCTTCATCGTCGTGCGTTGCGGACGGATGATCAGGAAATACATGATGGCGAAGACCGCCACGAACGGCAGGACGCTGATCAGGAGGTCGCTTCCACCGGCTGCCGGTGCAGCTGCCTGAGCGAAAGCTTCGGACACGAACATAGAGAACCTCTTGAGGGTCGGCCCGCGCGCCGGTTTAAGACGTTTTCACTGCGGGCATGGCATGGGGTGGGTCCGCAGCTTCGTTTTGCGGCCTTTACGATGTGCGCGGAATATACGAACGGTCGGCACGAATGCAACAAAAACGCCGCTGCCGCTCAAATCGAACGATTGCGACGCAGAGGTATTGAGGGACCGCCAACATGGATGCCGCCAATCTGAAACGGCTCGAGGAGACGATGACCCGCATCGCGGAGAGCCTGGAACGCCTGGCGCCGCCCAGGCCCACCGCCCCCGATTTTCGCGCCGCCGACTGCTTCGTCTTCGAGCCGCCCGCGGGGCTGATGCCCGTCGGCTCCGTCAACCGAGTCCCGATCGAGCTTTTGAAGGGCATCGATCGCTCGCGCGACCTCTTGGTCGAGAATACCGAGCATTTCGCTGCGGGATTGCCCGCCAACAACGCCCTGCTCTGGGGCGCACGAGGCATGGGCAAGTCGTCGCTCGTCAAGGCCGTGCATGCGGCCATCAACGCGAAGCGATCGACCGACCAACCGCCGACCAAGCTGATCGAGATTCACAGAGAAGACATCGAGCATCTGCCGAAGCTGATGAGCTTCATGCGCCCGGCGCCCTTCCGCTTCCTGCTGTTTTGCGACGACCTCTCCTTCGACGTCGGCGACAACGCCTACAAGTCGTTGAAGGCTGCACTGGAGGGCGGCGTCGAGGGGCGGCCCCAGAACGTGCTGTTCTACGCGACGTCGAACAGACGGCACCTCCTGCCACGGGATATGATCGAGAACGAGCGCTCCAGCGCAATCAATCCGGGCGAAGCAATTGAGGAGAAGGTGTCGCTGTCGGACCGCTTCGGCCTGTGGCTTGGCTTCCACCGCTGCAGCCAGGACGATTACCTGGCAATGGTCGAGGGATATGTCGCCCGGTACAAGTTGCCGGGCGAGCCGGAAACGATCAGAGCCGAAGCCCTGGAATGGGCAACAACCCGCGGCGCACGGTCGGGCCGCGTTGCTTTCCAGTTCATCCAGGATCTGGCAGGCCGGCTTGGCCGGACGCTGGAGCCGGTCTTGCCGGTCGATCTGGCGGACGCCTGACCCCTGCAAAACCCTGCGATCAAATGAAAACCCGGCCGCGTCGATGACGACGCGACCGGGTCCCTAACCGCCTGGAGGGGCGCTTATTGGAGATATTTCGTCGGATCGACCGGCGAAGAGTTCTTGCGCACCTCGAAGTGCAGGAGCGGCACATCGGTGTCACCGCTCATGCCGGACTTGGCGATCTCCTGTCCGCGCTTGACCTTGGTGCCCTTCTGGACCTCCAGCGTTTCGGCGTGGCCGTAGACCGTGACGAGGCCGTCGTCGTGCTTGATGAGGACGGTGTTGCCGAACTCCTTTAGACCATCGCCGGCATAGATCACGACGCCGTTCTCGGCGGCCTTGACCGGTGTGCCGCGAGGTACCGAGATGTTGAGGCCGTCATTGCGGCGCGAGCCGACCTTTTCGCCGAAGCGGTTGACGACGCGGCCCTGCACCGGCCAGCGGAATCCATCGATGCCGGTCGAGTCAGGTGCGATCGACGCGACTTCCCTTTGCACTTCGTTGCCGACCGAAGTGGAAGCCGAAGCCTGAACCGCCGCGGACGGCGCGTCGGCTGTCGGACGGCTGGATTTTTCGGCCATCGAAGCCGCGACCGGCGCTGACTCTGCCGATTTCGGTGGCGTATAGGGCTCTGGTGTCTTCTTGGCAGCCTCGGTCTTCGAGGTCGCCACGCTGGCCGCTTTGGTATCGAGACTGGCGACGCGTGTCGAACCGGCTCTGGCGTCCGGGATGCTCAGCGTCTGGCCGAGGCGGACAGTGTCGTCGCTCATGCCGTTGGCACGCTTGATTTCGGCAGTCGAGACGCCGGTGCGGCGAGCAATGCCGAGAAGGGTATCGCCGCTTTCGACCTTCACCTGTGCCGCATTGGCCGAACGGCTCGGTGACGACGCAGTGGTCGGAGAGGAGCCCGCATAGGTCGGTCGCGATTGCGGCGTGGAGATGTGGGAAGCCTGCGCCTGTAAGGTGGTCGGCGGGGCGCCGCGGGTTACGGGGCCAGCGTTTCCGTAGCCGGTCGATGCCGTGCGAACCCCGTTCTGCGAAGACTGGCCGGTCTGGCCGACACCATAAGAACGCGAAGGAGCCGCCTGCGCCGACCGGCCGTATCCTGATTGGCCTTGACCGTAACTCGGGGGCGGAGGCGGCGGCAACTGGCCGCTTTGTACCGTTCCGGTCTGCGCGCGGTACTGGCCATAGCCGCTGCCCTGTGGCTGGCTGACGCTGCCGGTGGTGGTGGCGTCGACGCTGCCGGGATAGCCTTGGCGCGTCGCGCTGCCCGGATAGGGTTGGCTGGCCGCAGCTTGGCCGAGCGGCGCTTTCGGAACAGCTCCGGTGTAGAAGCCATCGTCGAAGCGCGCCGTATCGGAACTGCAGCCGGCGGCGAGGCCAACCAGCCCCACAACCGCAACCGTAAGAACCATCTGGAGCCTGAGAGATTTCAGCACATCGATACGCATCGCCGACCCTTGAGCACACAATTTCTGTCAGGCCTAATAAAGCGCGTTAATGTTACTCTCCGGTTAAATCTATCCCTTCCAATCAGCGATTTATGTCGCAAGCGCTGGAAGCGCGACGGAACATCGCGCGGTCAACCGGCAGCCAAAATCTGCGCCGGCCCGGTTCTGCTGCAAGCTGCGTGACCGTCCGCCCCGATCCGACCATCTGCGTGAGCGGCCAATGCTGTCGCTCGCATCGAACGTGGCGCACTGCAATTTGGCTGGCCTCACAAGACCTCCGACTTGCCGAAGGCGAGCGGCTGGTATCGGACCGTGCCGATGTCCTCGCGCTCGAACCGGCTACCGACCTTGCGCAGCCGCACCAACGCCTGCTCGCCTTCCTCCGGGCCAATGCCGCAGATGACCACGCCGTGGTTGCCAAGTTGATCGAGATACTGTCGCGGCGTGGACGGATAGGTCGCGTGGACGATGACCCGATCAAAAGGTGCGCCGGCTGCGAAGCCTTCGCGACCATCTTCCTGAAACAGCGAAACATTGCTGACGCCGACCTCCTTCAGGCGCTTCGAGGCAGCCTCGGTCAGCCTTCGGTAGCGCTCGAACGAGCTGACATGGGCGCACAAGCGCGCCATCAGTGCGGTGACGTAGCCGCTGCCGGTGCCGATTTCGAGGACGCGGTGGCTCGCATCGATCTCCAGCGCCGCGACGAGGCGCACCGCGAAACCTGCGCCGAACATCGTCTGGCCGCAGTCGATCGGGGCGGTGCGGTCTTCATAGGCATTTTCGACGCCTTCGGGCAGAAAGACGCGCCGCGGCACCGTCTCGATCTTGTCGAGAATCGTCTGGTCCGCAATTCGCTGCTGGCGAAGACCGAGCAGAAACGCCGCGAGATCCTCGCGATCGCGACCATTCGCCGGGATCACTTGAACAGCGCTCCGAGCGCTTCCATCGCCTTGTAGGCGGTG
>JBBSUS010000103.1:0-7056 GCA_038234195.1 Hyphomicrobiales bacterium
GAGCTCGCGACCAACGCGGCGAAATACGGTGCGTTGTCCAACGACACCGGTCAGGTTGCCGTCGACTGGTCTCTCGCAACGGTCGGCGGAGAGCGCCATCTGACCTTCGTCTGGTCGGAAACCGGTGGTCCGGCGGTTACACCTCCGGCCAACCGCGGCTTCGGCTCACGGTTGATCGAGCAGGCGATGGCCGCCGAATTCGGCGGTGCCGTGGTCATGGACTGGCGTGCCGAAGGCCTCGTCTGCCGGTTCAAGTCCCAGTTGACAGACGATCTCGACGAGGTGGCAGCGGACGTTCTGGACTAGGGCAACGTGCGATCGGTTCCGATCGGCATCACTCTCTAGAGACGGTCGCCAAGATGATCTGAACCATGCGCAAGGCCGGCGGCCTGAGCGCGCAGCAGAACGGCATGGACTCGCTCCGAGATGGCGAGGCGACGCGCGTCGTCACTGTCCAGCCCCAGACCCCAGCGGTCGCAGTCGCGGGCCAGTCGCCACATCGCACCGGCCGACGTCTCGCACCGGCTCGCTGCATCGTGAAGGGCGGCCGCACGGGCCTCGGTGGGGCCAGTCAGATCTCTATTGTCTTTCATCGCCTCCCAGCATGGTGAACGGGCGCCAAAGCGCAACGCGGAACCGCACGCCCGCCAACTGCTTCACGCGTGTGATGCTCAAAAGCCGCACTTTGCAAGGATGGCAGAGCAATCGAGAACGGTGCCGGTTCATCGGCGATCTTGGGGTCAGTGCAGGTTAAGCAGCGGGAGTGGACTTAACGGCACTGGCGATCACTGCAAGCAAACACGCCGGAACTGAAGCACGCCTGCCGGTTGCCATCACATCGACCGTGCCGATCGTGTGTAATGGCACCACCGCCTCCGGCTTTAACCATTTCTTCATCATTCGATCGATTCGCTCGCCATCTCGTGGCAGAACAAAAATGTGGGGATAACTTTTAAAACGAGGAAGGTTTTAAATAAAATGAGCACGAAAGTCGAAGAACAACCCGACGTCGCGGTGACCAACTTCCTGCAGGGCGAACTCGCCAAGGACTTCAGTCAGCAGCGTGCGGCGGCGAACGCGTCCAAGGCTGTCGATCCAAAGAGCCGGTTGCCGCTGAAGATCAGTGGCGGGTTCCAGCGCCTGAGCGACGAACTCGACCAGCGGGCCCGCGACTGGACCCAGACCGTCAAGGTGCTCGATCACCAGCGGGTTCTGCTGGAGACGGCCGAAACCGAGCGCGACCGCCTGACCGAAGAACTGGAAACGATCACGCCGCAGGTCCATCAGACGGGCCAGACGCTCAAGTCGATGCTCGATGCCACGAAGGGCGGCGACATCTCGAACGATCTGGCGGGTCACTTTTCCAAGAATCTCGAAGCCCTTGAGCGGCTCGACCGGATCGCCGACGCCCTTTCGGCGAACATCCTGTGGGTCCGCTCGACCTGGGAGCAGTATGCGCGCACCGTCATCCGTGCGCAGCGCATGCGCGAGGAACTGCGCACGCCGTCGGCCGATCACTGATGGCGAACGATCGCGGTCGGAGCGGCCGATAGCGCCCGTTCCGACCTGCGCACGGTCAACAACCCGGCTTTCGAAGGCCCGAGCAGAATGAGCGCAGCGAGGCGCCCACCGACCGCTTTGCCCTCAGCCTGAAATATCGATGATGCCGGCCTCGCCACTTTCGCAGCCAAAGGCCAGTTGCCGGCCCTTTCCGTCCCAGGCCATGGTGCGGACAGGCGAAGCACCGCCCCGGCGCAGCACCGCCTCGCGCGAATCGGCAAAACGCACGGCGAGGATCATTCCGTCGCTGTAGCCGATCGCCAGCATATCCTCGGCCGGATGGCAGGCGACCGCACTGACCATCTGATCACCGCGGGTGCCCAGTTCCAGGGGCGCCTTGCCCATCGGCCCGTCCTTGGACGAAAAAGGCCAAAGGATCGCTGCCGGCGCACCGGACGTCGCCAGGAACTTGCCCTTGGCCGACCAGGACCAGTCCTTCACCTTGGCCGGATAGCCGGTCATCTTCATGTGCTTGCCGTCGGACAATCGCCAGCCGTGCAGGGCATTTTCCTGCATGGCGGTGACGAGAAAACGCCCGTCGGGCGAGAACTCGATGCCGAGATGAGCCCCCTTCCAGTCGAGGCTCGCCGGCTTGGCGTCGGTGGCCGGGAAGAACAGCGAGGCGCCGTCATATCGGGCGGTCGCCGCGCGCACACCCTTCGGCGCGAACGCGATGTCCTCGACGGTGCGCTCGTGGACGATCTCCTTCAGCGGCGCACTACCGAGCCGGACATAGGCGGTCTTGCCGGATGCGAAGCCGACGGTGTCCTTCGGGCCGCCGGCAACGGCGCTGATCCATTTTCGACCGATCGAGGCGATCTCGGTGGCGTTTCCGGAAGGATCGATAGCGACGACGCGGCCGTCCTCACCGCCAGTGAGCAGACGGTGGCCGTGGGCATCGTAGGTGGCCGAGAGCAGTCCGCCGGCATGCGCCTCGACGACCGTTTCACCGCCGGCCGGAAAGCGCACCGTGCCGTCGGCGACCGCAAATGCCGCACGATCGCCCAGAAACACCGCGGTCTCGACGAAATCGGGCAGGTCATAAGCCGCGATGGACGGCATCAGGCGAGAACCGTCTGACGCGCCGCGCAGGCGGCGAAGCCTGCCGAGAGCGCCTCGCCATCGAGTTGCCGTCCGATGAACACCAGCCGGCTCTCATGCTTCTCGCCTTCGCGCCAAGGCCGCTGATGGTCGCCCTCGATGATCATGTGGACCCCCTGCACGACGTAGCGGTCGGCATCGTTCGCGAAGGCGATGATACCCTTGAGGCGCAGGATGTTCGGCCCCTGCTCCTGGGTCAGCGCCTGGATCCAGGGGAAGAACTTCTTCTCGTCGAGTTCGCCGCCACGCAGCGAAACGGAGGTCACCGTCACGTCGTGGATGGCCGAGACGGCGCCATGGTCGTGGGCGTGGGCGTGGTCGTGGGCGTGCCCGTGATCATGGCCATGGTGGTGGTCGTGGCCCTGATGATCGTGGTCGTGATCGCAGTTCGGTCCGCAGATGTGGTCGTCATGAGCGTGACCGGCCTGTTCGAGAAACGCCGGGTCGTTGTCGAGCACCTTCTTCAGATCGAAGGCCTTCTGGCCGAGGACTTTCGAAAGGTCGATCCCGGCGCGCTCGGTCCGGTGGATCACGCAATAAGGGTTGATCGCCTTGATCGTCGCCTCGACGGCCGCCAGTTCCTGCGGTGTCACGAGATCAATCTTGTTGAGCAGCACCACGTCGGCGAAGGCGATCTGGTCCTCGGCCTCCTTGGAATCCTTCAGGCGCAGGGGCAGATGCTTGGCGTCGACCAACGCGACGACCGCATCGAGCTCGGTCTTGGCCCGCACATCCTCGTCCATGAAGAATGTCTGGGCCACCGGCACGGGATCGGCCAGACCGGTCGTTTCAATGAGGATTGCGTCGAACCGGCCCTTGCGGCGCGTCAGGCCCTCGACGACGCGAACGAGATCACCGCGCACCGTGCAGCACACGCAGCCATTGTTCATCTCGTAGATCTCTTCGTCGCTCTCGACGATGAGATCGTTGTCGATGCCGATCTCGCCGAACTCATTGACGATGACGGCGTATTTCCTGCCGTGATCTTCGGAAAGGATGCGGTTCAAGAGCGTCGTCTTGCCGGAGCCGAGGTAACCGGTGAGCACGGTCACCGGGATCGGCGCATCGGTCTTTTTCGAAGCGATGTCGGACATGATCGAATGTCTCCCTCGTTGGATCGGTCCGGATATAGGCGGGTCGGCCGGGGAATGCACGGGGGGTATCGCGGCCGAAGACTCAGCTGCCGAACAGCTCCAGGCTGCCATGGTCGAGAAACGCTTCCAGCCCCGGTCGCCAATTGTCGATGTCGAGAGCATTGTCCGACAGCCAGTCAGGATCGTAATAGGTCGCGGCGTAGCGGTCGCCGCTGTCGCAGATGAGGGAGACGAGCGAGCCTTCCTCGCCGGCCGCCATCATCGCCGCGGCGACGTAGCAGAGGCCGAAGAAATTGGCGCCGGTCGAACCGCCGACCCGGCGGAACAGGCGGTCCGACAACACATGCATCGCTGCGATCGACGCGGCGTCGGGCAGCTTGATCATGTGGTCGATGACGCCCGGCAGGAAGGACGGCTCGACGCGCGGCCGGCCGATGCCCTCGATGCGAGAACCCTTTGCGCAGCGGGCCAGCCGATCGTCGTTTGCATAGGCGTCGTAGAAGGCCGAGTTCTCGACGTCGACGACCATCAATTGCGTCGAAAGATTGCGGTAGCGCAGATAGCGCCCGATCGTCGCCGAGGTGCCGCCGGTTCCCGCGCTCATCACCACCCAGCGCGGCACCGGATGGCTCTCGGCCTGCATCTGCGAGAAGATGCTTTCGGCGAGATTGTTGTTGCCGCGCCAGTCGGTCGCCCGCTCGGCATAGGTGAACTGGTCGAGATAATGGCCACCGCACTCCTGCGCGATCCGCATCGCTTCGTCGTAGATGGCACCGGACTCGGCGACGAAATGGCAGCGCCCTCCGAAGCGCTCGATCGCCGCGATCTTCTGGCTGCTGGTGGTCTTCGGCATGACGGCCGTGAAGGGCAGCTTCAGGAGATGGGCGAAATAGGCCTCGCTGACCGCGGTCGAGCCGGACGACGCCTCCACCAGCGGCGTGCCCTCGCGGATCGCGCCGTTGCAGATGCCATAGAGAAACAGCGAACGGGCGAGGCGATGCTTGAGGCTGCCGGTCGGATGGGTGGATTCGTCCTTCAGATAGATCGAAATGCCTTTCAGCCCGGGAAACACCGGATTGACCAGATGGGTGTCGGCCGAACGGCGACCGTCGCCTTCGAGGAGGCCGATGGCTTGGCGCACCCAGCCCCGGTCGACGCTCTTGGGCAAGGCCGTCAGTGGCGGAACAGCCAGAGGTGTGGTCGAGGCTTCGGCCATGCAGTCGAGCGAAGCAGGGTCTGCGATTTCGGGCAAGAGAGTCATCTTTCCTTGTGGAGAAATGTCATCGATGGTTTGCCTGTCCTCTTCGAAACCGGCCTGTCCGAAGCCATTCGAACGCGAAATGGTGGAGCAACCGAGCCCTCTCTTGCATTGCCGCACCCCGCCATTCAGGGCGTCAGGCGGTTCAGGTCGAACGCCAGCATGTCGTCGAGATAGGCGCAGAATGCCGTGGCTTGATGGGCGGCGATCGCCGCCCCGATGCCCGGCGTCGCAAGCCGCGCATCACCGACCACACCGGCCGGGTTGAGATCGCCGGCCATCCAGCCGAAGCCGAGTTTGCCATGGGCGCGCAGATGGGTCGCCGAGCGGGCGAGGTCATCCTGGAGGGAAGGATGGGCCGCGATCGCGCCGGTGCGAACCAGTTCGGGACGGAAATGCAGCATCAGCGCGGTCTCGACGGCGCCGCCATGGATGCCGCTCGCCAGTTCACCGTCCGGGAGAAGTCCGGCAGGGGTGCCGAAGCGGAGCCATGCGGCTGTGCCGACGAGCAGCCCGTTGGTCCGACGCAGTTCCAGCGCCGCGGTGTCGACGCTCGCCGTGTTGCCGCCATGGGCGCTGACGATGACGAGGCGGCGAAATCCGGCGCGTGCCAGCCCGCTGCCGATCTCGATCAGGGTGGCGGTCGCGTTTTGCCAGTCGAGGCTGAGCGTGCCCGCGAACGCCGAATGCTCGGCCGAGGCGCCGATGCGAAGGGTCGAAAGGAAGGTCACCCGGTGATCTTCGGGTCGCGCCGTTTGCGATGGCGAGTCCCGGGCCTGCGCCGGGAACCTTTCGACCGGACCGCGTACCCGTGCGCCCAGCTGTGCGATCGTCGTTTCGACCATGGCGTCCGACAGCATCGCGTCGGTGCCGAGCGGCAGGTGGGCGCCATGCTGCTCGATCGCGGCAACCGGCAGCACGGCGACGGCGTCGCCGAGCGACGCGGCTGCGGCGGCGAGTTCGGCGCTGGTCATCTCCTCGTAGCGCAGGCGCATGATCCTTCGCCTCTTCCAATCATGCTTCGACATTCGGCCCTGGGAAACCTAAGGTCGGTCGGACTTTGGTTCGCAGCGGTGATCGCACCGCGGCGGGCTGCAGGTTCGGACCGACTGACATGGGGACAGCTTGCCAAAACCTGACTAGCCCATAGGAGTTTTGAAACCCGGGAGCAAACGAGGTGGACAACATTGCGGCGCTTCGTCATTTTGCGCTCGCGCAACGCGATCGGGACATGATGGCAGGCAAGAAGCTCAAGAAGCGGTCCGTGACGACCCAATTGAACCTTGCCGCCCGGGCTGCAAGGACCGCCCTGTCGCAGCGCCTGGCGGTCCTCGACCTGTATTCCGGGCAGGATGCAGTGCTTCTGGCGATCGGTGAGGAGGCTGGCATCGCACTGCGGGACCTCGCCGAGCGCCTCGCCGTCAAGCCACCGACGATCACCAAGACCGTCAACCGCCTCGCCGCCCAGGGCCTCGTCGACAAGCGCCTGTCGGTCGCCGATGGGCGCCGCAGCCACATGCACCTGACCGATAAGGGCCTCGCCATCGTCGACGGCGTCCTCGACTCGCGCAAGTCCGTCGAGCGTGAAGCGCTGAAGGGCTTTTCGGACAAGGAGCGCAAGGCGCTGCGCAAGCTGCTGGCACGGGTGTCGGCCAATCTCGATGCAAAAGGCGGCCCGACCGCCGATCCGACCGCCGATCTCGTCGACGATGAATGAACCGTCATTCACCTTCGTCGCCCCGTTCGGGTGCCCGAATGACCGCATGGAAATCCGCCTTGCGGCCGATCTTCGCTTGGCCATGCCCCTCTTCCAGGTCCGCGCCTAGATGGCCCAGAAGGTCAAGCTCTCGACGATTGCAGACAGCCTCGGCTTGTCGACCGCCACGGTTTCGCTGGCGCTGCGCGACAGCCCGCTGGTCGCCGAGATCACCCGCGAGCGCATCAAGACCGCCGCGCGCGATCTCGGCTACATCTACAACCGCCGCGCCGCCTCGCTGCGGACCTCGCGCTCAGGCATCGTCGGGGTCTGCGTGCATGACGTGA
>JBBSUS010000104.1:0-6996 GCA_038234195.1 Hyphomicrobiales bacterium
ACCGACTTCGACCTCGACCGCGGAGAACGCTTCGTTCGGCTGTCCTATGCCTGCGATAACGCAACGCTGATCGAAGCGCTGGACCGGATGGCGCAGCGTTGAAGATCCATGTGATCGCTGAGTTACAATCCAAGCGACAAGGCGGGCGACCTGCGATCGGCAAGGCCTGCCATCCGCCATGACAAACGGCGGCAAGGGGTAAGCAGCACCCGTGGATCGGATGCTCAGCGACGCTCCCGGCGCAAAAGCGGGAGGTCGGTTTCCCGCCTCCCGCCATCATCAATACCCGACGTTCAGATTGGTCTAGAACACCGGTCCAAATTCTTGATCACTCAAAAGATACCGCGGTTCCACCAGCCGGTGCGGCGAGGCTTGGCCGCCTTTTCCTTTTCCGCCTCGCCGCCGCTCGAGGTCAATACCGGCTCGCGTGGCGTCGACTCGGCACTTTCGGTCGGCGTGTCGTCGTTCGCCGCCTTGCCGTCTTCTTCCTGGCCAGAGGCATGGTGTTCGTTCTCGTCCTTGCCGAGGGACGCATCAGGTTCGACGGCAGCCTCGACTGCGCGCGCCTGAGGCAAATCCGTCGGCTTGCTCGCTTCAGCGACGGGGCCACCGGTTTCGGCGACCACTGTCACCGACGCTGCGCTTGGAGCGGCATCGATCGGTGCTTCCGCCGGGACCGCGACGACCTGCTGCTCTGCCGGCATGCCGTTGGTCTCGTGGTGCTGCCGATCGGCTTGATCCTCGACGGTGACCGAAACCGGTTCGCCGTCCTCGCCATGGACATGGGCAGCACTCGCGCGCGCTTCACCGTCAGCCGCGTTGCGATCGCCTTCGCCATTGGGCTGCTCATTGCCGTTCTCGTCGCGGTTGCGGCGGCCGCCACGGCGGCCACGGCGCCGACGCCGCGGGCCTCGTTCGGAGTCGTCCTCGCCATCGTCGTCATTGCCGCGTGCGCGGATCTCGCGATTGTCCGACGATTCATCCGTCGTTTCTTCGGAGTCGTCCTCGCCAACGCCATCGCCCTGGTCCGAAGTCTCGTCGCCTGCCTTTGCTTGCTCGTCGCGACCCTCGGCGGATTCGCCGCCGCGCCGACGGCGCCGGCGCCGGCGCCGCTTGCCGCCAGATTCACCGTCCTCGCCATTGGACTCGTCGTCGCCTTTGGTTTCGGCCCTGCCGCGGGGCGGGCTCTGGCTTTCGCTCTCGCCCTCGCTTTCGAGAGCTTGCTCGATCTCGCTCTCTGAGAGGCGCGCGGCTTCCTCGTCGGCGGCCTCGTCCATCGCATCCACGGCGGCCAGCGAAGAGGGACGCACGACGTCTTCGTCGATCTCGCGCTTCACGGCCTCGGCGCCGTGCTCGACGGTGACGTTGTGATGGCCGACCGACTCGTCCGCCTCGATGACGATCCGCAAGCTGTGATAGCGCTCGAGTTCTTCGATGCGGGAACGCTTCTCGTTGAGGACGTAGAGCGCGGTCGCAGTCTGCACCTTGACGATCAGGTCGTGACTGTCGTGCTTCTGAAGGTGCTCCTCGATGGTGCGCAGGACATGCAGCGCCGAAGACGAAGCCGAACGAATATAGCCGGTTCCCTCGCAGACGGCGCAAGGCTGCATGGTCGATTCAAGGACGCTGGCGCGAATGCGCTGACGGCTCATTTCCAACAGGCCGAAATGCGAGATCGAACCGACCTGGATCCGGGCGCGGTCGCTCTTCAGGCACTCCTTGATCTTCTTCTCGACATTGCGGTTGTTCCGCTTCTCTTCCATGTCGATGAAGTCGATGACGATCAGCCCGGCAAGATCGCGCAGACGCAGCTGGCGCGCGACCTCCTCGGCCGCCTCCATGTTGGTCTGGTAGGCCGTGTCCTCGATCGAATGCTCGCGGGTCGAGCGGCCGGAGTTGACGTCGATGGCGACGAGCGCCTCGGTCTGGTTGATGATGATGTAGCCGCCGGACTTCAGCGTCACATGGGGCTGCACCAGCTTCTCGAGCTGCGATTCCATGCCTTGGCGCGAGAAGATCGGCGTCGGGTCCCTGTAGGGCTGTACGACCTTCGCCTGGCTCGGCATCAGCATCCGCATGAAGTCCTTGGCTTCGCGGTAGCCGGTCTCGCCGGAGACGAGGATCTGGTCGATGTCCTTGTTGTAGAGGTCGCGAATCGAGCGCTTGATCAGGCTGCCTTCCTCGTAGACGAGGGACGGCGCAATCGAGGAGAGGGTGACCGTACGCACGGTCTCCCACAGGCGCATCAGATATTCGTAGTCGCGCTTGACCTCGGGCTTGGTGCGGTTGGCACCGGCTGTGCGCAGGATGATGCCCATGCCGCGCGGCACGTCGAGATCGCGAACCACGTCCTTCAGACGCTTGCGGTCGGCCGCGTTGGTGATCTTGCGCGAGATGCCGCCGCCCCGAGCGGTGTTCGGCATCAGCACCGAATAGCGGCCGGCGAGCGACAGATAGGTGGTCAGCGCCGCGCCCTTGTTGCCGCGCTCTTCCTTGACGACCTGAACGAGCAGGATTTGGCGGCGCTTGATGACCTCCTGGATCTTGTACTGGCGACGCGGGCGGCTCTGGCGTACCGGAACCTCCTCCATCGCATCCTCGGATCCGATCTGGTCGATCTCCTCCGAGCGATCGGAAGCGTCGTCGCCGTTATGATCACCATCCTCGGAGGACCGGCGTCGGCCGCCCCTCGAGCGTCGCCCGCGGCGGCCAGTGGAAGAGCGGGCGCGGGTCGGACGGCTTTCCCCGCCTTCGCTGTCGCCCTCGCTCTCGGCTTCGTCGTCGCTGTCGTCCTCGGTGTGATCCTCTGCATGGTCCGAGAAGTCATCGGCGGACGCGTCGTCGGAGTGCGAGTTCTCGGGACTCGATTCGTCCTCGTCGCCGCGGTGCTTGCGGCGCGAACGACGGGCGGGCGGTGCCGCGTCGCCGTCGCTGGAATCGGCGGTGCTTTCAGAATCGCCGTCGCCGTCTTCGCTATCGCTGTCCACTGCCTCGGAGACGCTGTCGTCGTCCTCGTCGCGGCGCTTGGCGGCGCGGGCGGACGCGGCCTGACGTTCGCCGGCCTTCGCAGCGTGACGATCGTTTTCCTCTTCCTCTTCCTTGGCGCGCAGGAGGTCGTCCTCGATCAGCGCCTGCCGGTCGGCCTTGGGAATCTGGTAGTAGTCGGGATGGATTTCGCTGAAAGCAAGGAAGCCATGGCGATTGCCGCCATATTCGATGAAGGCAGCCTGGAGCGAGGGTTCGACCCGCGTCACCTTCGCCAGATAGATATTTCCCTTGATCTGCTTCTTGTGTTCCGATTCGAAGTCGAACTCTTCGACGCGATTACCGCGGACGACGACGACGCGCGTCTCTTCCTGGTGGGACGCGTCGATCAGCATTTTGTTGGCCATGGATGAACTCCCGGGCGCTCGCGGGCGATAGCGACGGGGCTTTGAAGGCCGATGCGTCGTTCCTCGGGCGCGAGCCCGTAAAGGCCGGGACCCGCCGACCTGATGTCGCATATGCCAAAACCCCAGCGGTCCGAATGGTCCGGCTGGAGGTGGTAGGGCTTGATGCAACGTCTGGCGACAAGATCTGGACCTGTAGACAATCTGGATGGTCGCAGGCGCGACCGATGAAGAGCGCGGCAGTCCGGCTGGTGTGAAGAGCCGACCGCGTCGTTGGAGGCAAGCGCTGGGCAAACGGCCCGGCGTCGACCTGAATTCTGTTCGGAGACCCGATAGCCGGCACGATGTCGCCGGATCGTCGTGGAGGCGTCACTCATGCAAGGGCGAAAGCCCGGCGAAAGCGCCACCAACGAATGGCAACGGCACCTTAAAACCCGCCACCTTCAGCCTCTGAATCGCTTTTATGACGGTCCGTGCCAAGACACAAGGGCCGGGCGCGTTGCAAACCGGGTCAAGGCCCGGGCGGCCATAGGCCGGGGCAAGCTTGGCCTCGTAGCCACCGCAATGGGCGGAAGCGAACCGTCGCATGCATTCCGCCGGGCTTTTCGCGTGGGCGTGTTCGCAACTCTCGCCGTGTGCCCCAGTCTGATCACGATGAGGGATTACGCGACAGCGCGAGGGGCTGCCTGGCAAACACCTTGTGGCCGAGGCGGAATGCGGATCGATCTGGATCGCGGCCGGTGATCTTTCGGCGATGCGTCGGCTGTGCCGGGAAAACGACAGGGGATAGCCTTTGGTGGCGGGGTTTGCGGGCGAATTGCGGGGACTGACACAGCTGATGAGGGCGGCGCGCGCTCTGGCGGCTGCCGCCACCCTGGCTGTTTCCGCTGCGTGGATCGCTCCAGCCTCGGCTGCCGACGAGGTCATCACCGCCTATGCCCAATCGGCGTCGGCGGACAGCTTTACCGCAGACTTCACCCTGAGTGGCACGCCGAAGACCCGGCTCATGCGACTCGTCAATCCCGACCGGATCGCCGTGGATTTCGTGAACGCGCTTCCCGCCGTCAAGATCGGGGATCCCGCCGCCAACGCCATCGTCGACGGGCTTCGCCACGGCCTAGTCTCGACTGATCGCTATCGGGTCATCTACCGCCTGAAGGAAAGCGCCGTTGCGCGGATCGAGACTCGCGAAACTGACGGTCATCACGTCGTCTCCCTGATCATCACCAAATCGGCGCCATCTGTGAGCGATAAAGGCGCCGCGCTGGCGTCGGGCTCAACAGGTTCAACGACCGACGCCAGGGTGCCTGTCACCGCGACGGCCCCGCCGGCGATCCCGCTGACAGCCAAGCGTCCTTTAAGGATCGTCATAGATCCCGGTCATGGCGGCATCGACAATGGCGCGGTCTCCAAATCCGGCACGCGGGAAAAGGACATCAACCTCGCCATCGGCAAGGATCTGCGCGATGCCTTGAAGGCGATGGGCAACATCGACGTCGTGATGACGCGCGACGACGACACCTTCATTCCTCTCGAGGAACGCTCGGCGATCGGCCGGCGCGAGAAGGCCGATCTGTTCATCTCGCTGCACGCCGATTCGATCCGTTACAGCTCGCTGCGCGGCGCAACAGTTTATACGCTTTCGGAAAACGCTTCCGACGCGCTCTCGCAGCAGATCGCCACTTCGGAAAACGCCGCCGATCGCTTCGCCGGAGAGGAATGGCAGAACGACAAACCGGACGTGTTCGACATCCTGATCGATCTCACCCGCCGTGAGACGGTCAGCTTTTCGGAGCATTTCGCGTCGTCGCTGGTCGACGACCTTTCCAAGAGCGACATCCGCCTGATCACACGTCCCAAGAGAGCGGCGGGCTTTCGCGTCCTGAAGGCGCCTGACGTTCCATCGGTGCTGGTGGAAATGGGGTTCCTGTCGAATCCAGAAGACGAAAAACTGTTGAAGGACGATGGCTGGCGCGGTCGCATCGCCCAGACCATCGCCCGAGCCGTCCTGGATTTCTTTCGGGGGAAAGCTGCAGAAAAGGCTGCGGCTGCAAGATAGGGACCGCCGCAATCCTCTCAGTCTGTGGTAAATCGACAACGTCCGCACAATTGCGCGTCACGGGTCCAAGCGTTTTCATGGCGTTGCCGTATTTGTCGCGCAACAGCCATATCGTTCGAAAGACCGTCCGGAAGGACGGTTCGTAGGGCTTTCGCCCTTCAATTGAGTTTGCGTGTCCGAGGCGCTGTGTGCTGCCGGATCCATTGGGACCGCGCCGGGCAGAGCCGGCAGGGACGGAGTTTCGATGATCAGATTGCTTGGCTATTTCTTCGGCATCGGCGCCGTCGCCTTCCTTATCGTGGCGGGCGGTTTGGCCTGGTATGTCGAGAAGACGTCGGCGGAGCTGCCGGATTATCAGGTGCTGGCCAAATACGAGCCGCCGGTGATGACCCGCGTCCACGCCGCAGACGGCTCGCTGATGGCTGAGTACGCCAAGCAGCGACGCCTGTTCCTGCCGATCCAGGCCATTCCCGATCTCGTCAAGAACGCCTTCCTGTCTGCCGAAGACAAGAACTTCTACAACCATCCCGGCGTCGACATCGAAGGCATTGCCCGCGCCCTGATGGTGCTGGCCAAGGGCGGGCGCATGCAGGGTGCCTCGACCATCACCCAGCAGGTCGCCAAGAACTTCCTCCTGACCAACTAACGCACCTTCGACCGCAAGATCAAGGAAGCAATCCTGTCGCTGCGCATCGAGCAGGCCTATTCCAAGGACAAGATCCTCGAGCTCTACCTCAACGAGATCTATCTCGGTTCGGGCTCCTACGGGATCGCGGCCGCCTCGCTGGCCTATTTCGACAAGCCGGTCAGCGAACTGACCATCGGGGAGGCGGCGTATCTCGCCGCGCTGCCGAAGGCGCCCGAAAATTACAATCCCTACCGTGACAAGGACAAGGCCACCGAGCGGCGCAACTGGGTCATCGACCAGATGGCCGCCAATGGCTACATCAAGGCGTCCGACGCGGAAGCCGCGCAGCAGAAGCCGCTGACGGTCACCAATCGCGATCAAAATCTCGATACGACCGGCGAATTCTTCACCGAGGACGTGCGACGCGAGATCCTCGCCCTCTACGGCGTCACCGCGCTCTACGAAGGCGGCCTCTCCGTTCGAACGACACTGAATCCGACCCTGCAGACCGAGGCGCGCAAGGCATTGCGCCATGGTCTCGTCGTCTTCGACGAAGCGCGCGGCTGGCGCGGTCCGGTGGATCATATCGATATCGGTGGCGACTGGGGCCCGGCGCTCGGCAAGGTCGAGGCGTTTTCGGACGTGCCCGAGTGGCGCCTGGCGGTCGTGCTGGCGGCTGAGTCCAACCGCGCCAGCATCGGCCTTCAGCCGGGGCGCCAAGCCTCAGGATCGCTCGACTCGACTCGCGACATCGGCACCGTCGACCAGTCCGACATGAAGTGGGCGATGCGTCTCAACACGAAAGAGCACAAGGGCACCGTGCGTGCCGTCTCCGACGTCTTGGCGCGCGGCGACGTGGTCTATGTCGAGAAGACCGAGGGTGGCGGCTACCGTCTGCGTCAGCCGCCGAAGGTTCAGGG
>JBBSUS010000105.1:0-6947 GCA_038234195.1 Hyphomicrobiales bacterium
CATCGATTGCGCGCGCGGTACGCGTCGAGCAGCGTCCCGCTGCGGCCAGCCTATCGCGAGGCTTGCGTTGCCTCTCGGTTTTCGCCGATCAGCGTGGACCCGCCATTTTCATGTCTGGTTCATCTGCGATCCTTAACTCGGATCGGTGTGTCGTCGCGGCTGTTCGAAGCAGGCGGCGATCGGCGTGCGTCATGGGGACGGGCGGCCCGCAAGAGGGATGACGGGGCCGACGGCTTCGCTGGAGACCAGGATGAAATCAATCGCGACGACTTCGACTACGATGTTGGCGCTGGCCGGCGCGTTGGTCGCGACGGGGCTGGCGATCGGCGCACCGTCCGCGAACGCGCAGACGCTCTCGCGTAACGAGGGTGTGGTTCGCCTGGCGCAGTCCTACGACCCGCGCTCCCCTGGCGGGGAGGTCTACATCGACGAATACGGCCGGCGGGTGACGATCGACGCGAACGGGCGCATCGTCGGCGTCGAACAGCCCCGGCGAGAGCAGTTCCGCGCCAGGCGGCAGCAAATTCAGAACCGTGGCGGCGCCGTCATCGACGCACCCCCACCCCCTGGCGTGACGGTCGAAGGCCGCGTCTTCCCCAATCAGCAGGGCGGTTTCTACGACCCGAATTACAATTCGAACCGGAACACGCGCGGCCGGGACGCGCGCGAGTTGCCCGTCGATCCCGGCTACGGCAATGGCGGCGGATACGAGGATCGCCGCGTCTATCGCGAAGGACCGGATGGGCGCTATCCGAACAATGGCGGCTTCGACCAACCGGTCGAGGCTTCGCCGCTGCCGCAGCCGGGATCCCAGGCTCCGGACATGACCCGCCAGGCCGCCGTTCCGGGCGCCGATGCGGGGGTGCCGGGTGTGGGCGGCAATGACGGCTTCAGCGATTATCCGGGCAACGGTGCGGTTTTGCCCGATCCGGGGACCTCGATCGTCCAGCCCGGCGGCCAGCCAGCCGAGGGCCAGACCGTCGGTGAGAGCGATCCGGCTCCCAGGGTCGTGGCGCCCAAGGGCAAGAACGCCAAGGCCGAGATCGCCGCATTGCAGATCCTGCTCGACCGCGCGGGCATGTCGCCGGGCGTGATCGACGGTCGGATGGGCTCGAATGTCGACAAGGCCGTCGCGGCCTACACGGAAAAGACAGGTCGTACGCTGCCGACCGGCGATGCCCAGGCCTTGGCCGAAGAACTCGACGCGACCGGCGGGCCCGCGATCACCACCTACGAAGTTACCGCGGAGGATGCGGCCGGCCCGTATGTTGCGTCGATTCCCTCCGACTACGCCGAGAAGGCCAGCCTGCCGGCGATGAGCTACGAGCGTCCGTCAGAACGGCTGGCCGAGAAATTCCACATGGACGAGGACTATCTGAAGGAAATCAATCCGGGGGCCGATTTCGAACGGCAGGGCACGCAGATCAAGGTCGCGTCCGTCGGTGCCAACGTCACCGGCGAGGTCGTGAAGATTCTGGCCGACAAGGGCCGCGAGCAGGTGCGCGCCTATGGCGCGGACGGCACGCTGCTCGCCGCGTATCCGTCGACGATCGGCTCGTCGGATACGCCGTCGCCTTCGGGCACGGTCCAGGTCAACCGCATCGCTTTCAATCCGAACTATACATACAACCCGAAGATCAACTTCAAACAGGGTTCGAACAACAAGATCCTGACGATTCCCCCTGGTCCCAACGGTCCAGTCGGCTCGGTCTGGATCGCCCTGTCGAAACCGACCTACGGCATCCACGGGACCCCAGAGCCCTCCAAGATCGGCAAGACCAACAGCCACGGCTGCGTGCGTCTGACCAATTGGGATGCGACGGAACTGGCGAAGATCGTCAAGCCGGGCGTTACGGTCGAATTCGTCGAGTAATGCGGCACGGAAACGCTCCGGCGCAGCGCATTAAGGCGAGCGTTCGCCTTTAGGTTTTGGCACTGTCCGGCTTGCCGGCCTGAACAAATTCTGCGCCGCCCCGGAGCCTCCAGCCCGGCAACAGCGTTGACGTGCATTCGAGATAGAGAGTCCGATTTTCTCCAGAGCGAGTGCGCTGTCATGACCGTCCGTTTCGTTGTCGCCGCAAGCCTGTTGGCGGCAGCGTTGCCGGGTGCCGCCTTTGGCGCCTCCAGGCCCTTGAGTGAATCCGCCATCGATTCGTCGACGTTTCAGGATTGGCAGGCACGACAAAGCGATGCGAAGGCCGTCGCCGACACTGCCAAGGCCGATCCGACGGTCCCCCCTGTCGTGGACACGGCGCCCGGCCAGGACACCAACCCGGACGTATCGAACCCGACGGCCGCCAAGGCTGCGGCCGATGGCGTGGACAGCCCGTCCCCTCCGGATGTCCAGGTGACCGGCGAGCCCGACAAGACGGTCGAGTCCCCCGCCTATTCCACCGACCTTCCCGACGAAGCCGCGCTGGAAACCGCCGACGAACCCAAGACCGCCGATCCGTTCCTGATCCGGCTGCAGGTGCTGCTCGACCGCGCGCATGCCTCGCCCGGCGTCATCGATGGTTTCGAGGGCGAGAACACCACGAAGGCGGTCTCGGCCTACGAAGCGATGCGGCAGTTGCCGGTCGACGGCCAGATCGACGCCGACATGTGGAACATCCTCGTCGTAGACCAGGGCCAGGCGATGAAAAGCTACACCATCACCGCCAAGGACCTTTCGGACCGTTATGTCGAAGACATCCCGTCCGATTACGGCCAGATGGCCAAGATGAAATGGCTCGGCTTCCATGGTCCGATCGAGATGCTCGCCGAGCGATTTCACATGGATGAGGATCTTCTGAAGACGCTCAACCCGGGTGCCGATTTCGAAAAGGCCGGGACCCGCCTGCTCGTCGCCGACACCGGTTCGGTGCCCGAGACCAAGGTCGCCCGGATCGTCGTCGACAAAAACAAGGGCGAACTCATCGCCTACGATGCAAGTGGCGCGATCGTTCTGAGCGACCCCGCGACGATAGGCTCTGAGGATACGCCGTCACCGACCGGTAACGTGACCGTCAAGGGCGTCGCCACCGACCCGACCTACAGTTACGATCCGTCGAAGAACTTCAAGCAGGGCACTAACAATCAGCCACTGACGATCCCGGCAGGGCCGAATGGCCCGGTGGGCTCGGTCTGGATCGCCCTCTCGAAGCCGACCTATGGGATTCACGGCACTCCGCATCCCAGCCTCATCGACAAGAGCGAGAGCCATGGATGCGTCAGGCTAACCAACTGGGACGCCGAGGCGCTCGCAGTCCTCGTCGAGCCCGGCAAGACCAGTGTCGAGTTCAAGGGATGACGGGCGTGGCATGCACGTTCAAAGACCGGCTTCGCGGTTTGTTGCTCACCGGCGTCGGTCTAGTCGCGATCATGGGCGGCATCGAAGACGTGCGCGCCCAATCGCTCCCTTGGCCCGATGCCAATCCGGTGATGCGGATCGATCGCCCGTCATCGCGTGCCCACCGTTCGCGTCCCCATCGCGCGGTGCGGCGCCACGCCGTCCGTCCCAAGCGCGTGCTGAAACCGGTGGCAAATGCGACGGCTTTGAAGTCCGTCTCGCCGGATTCGGCGAAGGCCGCAAGCGCTCCGAGCATCGTGCCGCTTCCGACGCAAAGGGCGACGAGCGCCCCGGACCGACCGGCAGCGAAAGCCGAAACGCCATCGAGTGGGCCAGTAGCCGAGACGAGCCCGGAAGCCGCAGCGCGCTCTGCCAAGGCGTCCGACGGTCAGCCGGCACTGGCCGCCTCGACCCCTGCGCGGGATGCCCCTGCATCATCGCCCGAAAGAGCGAAGTCGGGCGAGCCCGCACAGGCCGCGGCCGCCGCAGACCGTCCGGCATTGCCGGCAGAAGCGGATGTGCCGAAACCAGAAAGGGCGCCCGTCGAGCAGACCAAGCCCGGTGACGTGACCCCATCGAAGCCAGAGGCGATCGATGCGGGTTCCCTTCCCGCGCCGAAGCCCGCCGAGGGTTCCAAGGCGGCCATCGCGCGATCCGGGCTCGACGCGGCGGAGCCAAAAAGCGAAACGTCCCAGAAATCCGGGGTGACGTCGAAAACCGGTACGCCAGAGCTGGATACCGACGGGGCCGGGGCCCGGTCCGGCAAGTCGGATGAAACGTCGACACGTCCGGCCGTCGTCGCTCCGATGAAACGGAATCCGAATTCGGACGAAAGCCTGCCGATCGACAACATTCCCTTGCCGGTCCAGCGCCCCGACGCGCCCCCGACGCCTGGCGCAACGTCTGGTGCCAGCGAACGTGCGCCCAAGGCGGATGCGCCGAACTCGACCGAGAAGCTGAAATCGCGTGTTCCCGAAATGACACCGGCGGCCATGGTGCAGGCTGCCGCTGCCATCGAGGACGCCAGGAATTGCGAGGCGGAGTTGAAGCAGCGTGGCGCGATCTTTACCGTCGGCGAGAGCATCGCCGAGGGCGAATGCGGCGTATTGCGGCCGGTCGAGATGAAGACCCTTTCGTCGGGGGTTTCGATCACGCCGTCGACTGTCCTGCTCTGCCGCGCCGCGCTGGCGCTCGACGAGTGGATGTCCGACAGTGTCGTGCCGGCCGCCAAGGCGGCCTTTCCGGACGACAAGCTGAAAACTTTCCGGCATGCCTCGACCTACGTGTGCCGGCCGCGTGCCTCCGAGGCGGGAATTTCAGAGCACGCGCGCGGCAGCGCCATCGATATCGGCGGGTTCACCCTTGCCAGCGGCCGCAATCTGGGCATCGCCGCCCAGAAGGATGGCTCGCCTGAGGCCCAATTCCAGCACGCCATCCGCGAAGCCGCCTGCGGTCCGTTCAAGACGGTGCTCGGACCGGGAACCAACTCCGATCACGCCACGCATTTCCATCTCGACATCGCCGCCCGGCGCAACGGCGCGACATACTGCAAATAGGCCAACGCTTTCAGGGACCGACGGACTTTCGCGAGTGCGTCGGAACCTCGGAGCGCCTACTTCGCCGCGACCACTGGCGATTCGACGCGTTCACGCAAGAGATTGTCGATGCGATCGCGCTCGCGCTTGAAGGTGATGAGATCATCGCCTCCCAGCACCTCGCCGGACGGCAGCTTGATGCGCATCGGATCGACCTTCTGGCCATTCACCGAGATTTCGAAGTGCAGATGGTTGCCGGTCGACAGGCCGGTCGAGCCGACATAACCGATGATCTGGCCCTGGTGCACCTTGGCGCCGGGCTCGATGCCCTTGGCGATGCCGCTCTGATGCGAATAGGACGTTTCATAGCCATTGGCATGCTGGAGCAGGGTCTGGCGGCCGTAGCCGTTGACCCAGCCAGATCGTTCCACCACTCCATCGCCGGACGCCAGAATCGGCGAGCCGCGCGGGGCGGCCCAGTCGATTCCCCAATGGGGCCGGACATAGCCGAGGACCGGATGCTTGCGGCCGGTCGAGAAAGCCGAGGAGAAGCGTGCGTTCGGGACGGGTTTTCGCAAAAGGAACTGCTTGGAACTGCGCCCGTCGGGATCGAAGAAGTCGGCGGTCTCGCCGTCCTTCGGCTTGAAGCGATAGAAGCGCTTGGTCGTCTCGCCGAGCCGGACCTCGACATAGAGGATTTCGGAGGCGTCGGTGGCGTTTTCCTGGCCGTCTTCCAATGAATAGAAGACCGCCATCCGATCCGTCGAGGACAGGTGCGACTGCAGATCGACTTCGGTCGCGAGCATATGGATGAGCTCTTCGCACAACCGTGGCGTCAGGCCGTAGGATAGAGCCGCCTGATAGACCCCGTCGTAAACCGTCGGCATGTCGTCGCGCATCGGCGCTTCGTCGTCGTTCTGGTCGAAGGCGGCGGCCACTGAATCGCCCATCTCGGGAGCCTGGGCCGGCTCGAAGGGGCCGTCCTCCGTGGCCGCGACGGTCGCCAGATGATCACCGTCGCGATAGGCCGAAAGCCGAACGATTTCGGCGGCGTCGCCATGGGTGACGACACCGACGCGCAAGGCATCGCCGGCCTTTAACGTGTCGCGGCCGAGCACCTTCTTCAGTGATGCGACGGCGTCTGCGGTTTCCGCCTCGCCATGGCCACCGCGCGCCAGGAGATCGGCGAAGTTGCCATCCTCGCGTGCCGACAGAACCTCTTCGTGAAAGCGTTCGCGATCCTTCACCGGCCCGCCGTCGGGCTCGGACAGCGAGACGTTCTCCTCAATGACGCGGAACGCCGAACCCGGCTCGTATTGCGGGGCGTCGCTGGTCAGGGCGAAGCGCAGTGGATCGACGCTGTTGAGCGATGCGACCTGGACCGGCGCATCGGACAGCTTCGGTATGAGCGAGCCGACGACCCGCTCGGCGTCGCGTGCGGAAAGATCGGTGTTCTTCTCGTAGCGCGCGGGGGTGAAGCTGAACGGATCGACGCGAAGCCGGACTTCCGATTCGACGCGCGCGCCATAAAGCTGCGAGCCTTGGAGGCTTTCGCCATCGACGCTAGTGGATGCGTTCGGATCGGCGAAGATCTTGAGGGGATCGAAGTCCGGATAATCGATGCCGGCCTGGTGGCGGGCCCCGAGCAGCATGTTGACGTAGCCGAAGGGAAGGGTTCGGATCACTTCCCGGTCACCCTTCCGGGTCATAGTCGAAAGCTCGACGATCTGCCGGCTGCGCGCTGCGGGTATCGCGGTGGCGACGACCCGCTCTCCCTTCTCGTTGAGGTCCTCGTTCGACGTGATGACCGCGGCAAGGCTCGAGGGACGGGCGGCGCCGCGATGGCCGTCGAGCGCGGCCGAGAGCGCAATCCCCATCATCGCCGTCGATGTGACGCCGGTCAAAAGCGTGCCGACGAGCCATCGTGCCGAGACCTGGCGACGATCGGGCCGCCGCCGTCTGTCGGCAACCAATGCTGGCTCGTCGCCGAACGCCGGCTTTTCAAGCGACAAATTGAAGATCCCCATGGCGTCGATTAAGACGCGACGAGCTTTCACCGAGAAAGTTGGCGAAATCTCGTCCAC
>JBBSUS010000106.1:0-6941 GCA_038234195.1 Hyphomicrobiales bacterium
AGCTGACACGACCGAAATCGGCCGCATAGCTGACGCGGCATGTCGCACCAAACTCGTTGGTCTTGAATTCGATACGGCGGGTTCGTGAGAGGCTTGCCGCGGTGGCGAAATTCAGACGGTCGGCGGCCGATACGCTCTGGGTAGAACTTACCTGCTGCGGCAGCGCGCCACCCGGAACGCCCGTGTAATCGCCTTCAGCCGCGAAAGGCTCTGTGTAGGTTCCGGCGCAACCGAAAAGCTCGCTACCGAAGCCCACGGCGACGGACGGGATCTGATAAGTGCCGGTGTAAGTGCTGTCACCGGCACTGGCGCCATTGATCGTCTGAAACCCGCGCTCCGGATCGACATAGGTGAGACCCGCACGCATCGAGAACGTGCCCGGCTCGTAAAGAATGTCGGTGTCGGCGGTGCCGCGGCTGAAGCCACCGGCAAAAGCGGCCGACGACAGCGCCACACTGGCGATCGTTGTGCCGAGCAAGATGGTGCGAAGTTTCGACATACAGTTTTCCCCCAAGTTTGCTCCTCCCGCCGCAATGTCGGTTGCGCCCCCGGAAGTTGACGCAAACGTAAATGAGAATTGAGCGCGACGGAATATGCCTTGGGTACGGAGCGCCACATTTGCGACAGTTTCGCAACAGATTTGGAAAGCCTCGTGCACAGCACAAGAAAATTTGATTATCTTATTGTTTTTATTATGATAATGCTTCTGAGATTCACTGAAATACGCCGCCCGGCAAGGCGAACAGGTGCCCGATCACGAAAGACCGGGTGTTGTCGTGGCCGAAATGTGACATGCAGGCGGCAACCAGTCGAGTTGCCGTTTCTGCCACAATGAAGGGTCGCCTTTCGCGTGTGATCAGCCGGGTGCGTATCGCATTGCGAAGTACGCGGCCGACTTGCAATGCCGCGTTCGCTGGATATCGACAACCGATCCGGGATCTGGTCGTCGCGTCAGCGGCGGCCACCCCGCGCCACTCGTTCGATCTCTTCGCGCACCAACCGTTCCACCATATGCGGCAGGTTGTCGTCGAGCCATTCCTGGAGCATTGGCCGCAACATCACCTGGACGGTGTCGTCGATCGACTGCATCTGCCCGTCCCGTATGGCGATGGACAAATCCGTGAACGAGGCCGACACACGTTGACTGGCCTCCTCCGAAATCAACTGATGAATGGCGGCGTCCATGCGCGGTGGCAAGTCTGCGCCGGACCACACCGAGGCAGCGGGAGCAGCAGCACTGTCGCGCGCTTTGTGGCCGTCTCCGTCCCGCCGCTGATCCTCGGGTGTCGTTTTATCCGATACGGATGCCATCACTTCGACAGGACAGGCGTCCGTCGACGGGGCATCAGCGTCCAGCATCGCCGAGCGGTCCAGCAATTCGTTGGCGAACTCGTCCTCGTCGAACTCCGCGAAGGCATCAAGAGCGTCTGCGTCCGGAAACTGCGTCGCGAGGCCAGCCGACGCGGCCTCGCCAAAAGCGTCGGCACGCAAGCTGCGAAGGCTGTCCTGCAACGCATCGGACGTCTTGCCTTTCCCATCGCAAGGACCGGAGATCGCGGTGGTCGGGTTCAACGCATCGTCCAGGTCGGGCAACAGAGATAGCGCGGCTCCGGCGCTGTCCTGTACCTTGATGTCGTCGAACACCACAGGTTCCGCAGGCAACCCGGCGACCACGGCAATCAGGCGTTCGGTGCGCGCCGCCAGCGATTGGGCGCTTTGCCGCGCGGCCTGGATGGCCGGACTGACCTCGGCCAGCATATCGCCGCCGACCCTTGCGCCAGGCGCCGCCACCACGTCGGCAGCCGGCGAAGGCCCAGCATCGGCCAGGCCAACTGAGTCGACGGCCACAGAATGGATGCCCTCTTCGCTGGGCCCGCGAGATTCGGCGGATGGGGTTTCGTGGTCCCGATCCGAATCAGGCGTCAACGCTTTGGTCTCGCGTTTCAAATGCGCGACCATGGCGGTGCGGTCGTTGGCCGGCTCGCCGGGACCCTCCGGCCACACGGGCAGGCTGGCCTGATTGGCGCTCGAGCCTTCGGAGAAGGCGCGGGCCTTGAGATCAAGATCCTCTTCCACCCTTAGCCCATCGACTTCGCTGATCTGTAGCATCTGCGCGTGAACGACGGGATCGAGCCGTTCCGAGACGCGCTCGTCGCCTCCCTCGATGATCCGGCGGATGGAGGCGAGAATCTCGTCCATGGACGGTTCTCGGGCTTGAAGGGCATTGCTCATCGCGAGCTCCCGCATGGTGGGCGATGGCCGAAGCCTACCGCTCGAATCATGCGTGAAGCCTATGTCCTAAGGTACCTCGCGTGAATCCCGCAAACCCCTTCCCGAACGGTATCACCCGCTAATTTTCGCATGGCGGATCGCCATCGATCATCTTTCCGTGCGGATCATAATACGAGCTGCCATGTTGGCCACGCCAATCGACGTGCGAAGCCCAGGACGTACCCGCCTGTTAGAGCGCTAAATACAAAGGCTCGAATCAAAACCGGTCTCAGCAAGTGGCGCTGGGATGGATCAACGCCCCAGCTTCATGCCACGGGCGCTCTGGTGTGTTCAGCGACCGTCCGGCGTCCGAAGACCATACCACTTGTCCTCGACGGCCTTGTAGTGATCGGCCGGTTTGTAGCTCTTGCCAGCAAGCGCCAACTGATCGTGCGACAGACGACCGATCGCCGAAAGCACGGCATAGCCTGCGACAACCTCGTCGCGTTGCGATCCGACAAGAAGGATTTGCGCGGAAATCACGTCAGCCTGAGCGTTCAGGACGTCGAGCGTCGTGCGCTGACCGACGTTACGCTCCTCGCTCACACCGTTGAGGGCGAGCTTGGCAGCCTGGACCTGCGCCTGATAGCCGGTGATGTTCGCGCGGGCGGCCTGAAGCTGCGCCCAGGACGTCGCAACGGCAGCCCGCACCTGATCGCGCGCACTATCGACCTGGATGCGCCGCTGCCCCAGGATTTCCTTGTTCTGGCGAACGACCGAACTGTTCCTGCCGCCTTGGTAGATCGGGATCGTCACCTGTGCGCCGATCGAGGCGGATGTGTCGTTCTGGGTGATGACGTTCGGCTGCACCCTGACACCGGGAAGGCCGGAGAGGCTGCTTGAACCACTGCCTGTGCTGCCGCCTTCGGAATTGGCCTGAGCATAGGTGTTGTCGACGGAACCGGTGATGCTCACCTGCGGCAGGAACGCGCCTTCCGACGACTTCACCTGATAGGAGGCCGCATCCACTGCAGAGAGTGTTGCCAGAATCGCCGGATGCTCGCGCTGCGAGATGGCGAAAGCGCGGTCGACCGATTTCGGCAGAAGGCGCATGGGGGCCGAACCCGGCTTGAGGTTCGTCGGCGCGTCACCAATCACACTGAAATAGGTCGCTTCGCTCGATGCGACTTGCGACAGCGCACTGTTCAGAAGTGCCGTGGCAAGGGCCTGCTGGGACTCGGCCTGGGCCACGTCCGTCCTGGTGCCCTCGCCCACCTCGAACCGCGCACCGGACGCGCGCACCTGCTCTTGCAGGAAGCCGAGGTTCTGTCGACGCAGCGATGCGATCTGACGGTCGCGCAGGACATTCATATACGCCGCGACGGCATCCGAGAGCGTGTTCTGCTCGGTGTTGGACAGATTTTCCTGGGCGGCGCGAACCTGCGCCTGAGCCGACGCCACATTGTTCGGCGTCTGGAAGCCGTCGAAAATCGTCTGGTTGATCTGCACGCCGATGCCGATCGACTGGGTGCGCGCGTAGGCCGTCGAGATGTCATCGCCCGACGAGGTGCGGCTGCGATTGAGTTTGGCACTCCCGACGCCGCTCACGAACGGTCGAAGCCCGGCGCGGGCTTGCGGGACCGTCTCGTCGGTGGCTCGCAACTGTGCGCGAGCTGCGTTGAGATCTTGATTGTTGGCATACGCCTTCGCCAAAGCGCTGGTCAGCGACTCGGCCAGCGAAACGTTCGAGGATGATAACAGCGTGCCCACGGCCAGCGCCGCAGAAAGCCAAAAAGTCTTACGCAACTGGGGTGCTCCAGGACATCGGGCCGGAATCTTGCAAGGTCAGGCAGTTGATGCCAACCCGCGCATTCGCGCCATTCCGAAGACAGTAATCAGGCTTACGACCTGTCGCGCAAGCCTTCACGCGATCGGTTCGTCGGTTTTGGGCCTGGCGGGACAAATCTGCAACGAGTCTCGAGAAGTGAAGGCCTTCAGAAGGTGAACGCCTTGGCCTTCTCGAAACCGGGCAGTGGCTTGATGCTGCAATTGAAACCGAAGCGGTTCGAGACGACGCCGTCCGAATCCTTGAAATACAGCATCGCCGACGCGGCATTTCCACGCCCTTCCACGACGACGAGTCGTCCGCCTTCGCGCAACTGGTCGAAGTAGGTTTCGGGAATCGTTTCCACGGCGCCTTCGAAGAAGATCACGTCGAACGGCGCCTCGGACGGATAGCCTTCGTTCAGGGGTCCCTCGACCACGACGCACGTGACGAAGTCGAGCCGAGAGAAGTTATCGCTGGCGGTCGCCGCGAGTTCGGCCGATTCTTCCAGCGCCACCACGGAACTGGCCAGATGCGACAGGATCGCCGCGCCGTAACCGGTGCCGCAGCCGACGTCGAGCACCACGTCGCCCTCGCGCACGGCGGCCAGTTGCAGCAGCTTGGCGAAGGGCGACGGCTCCATCACGTAGCGCCGGTCGCCAAGTGGCAGGTCTTCGTCGATATAGGCCAGCGTCTTGCGGGAGCCGGGAACGACCTCTTCGCGCGGCACATCGAGGAAGGCGCGCAGAATTTCGTGCCGCGTCACGTCCGTCGTGCGGATCTGGTTGTCCACCATCTTCACGCGGGCGGTTTGATAATCCATCGCCGAGATCCCCATGCCGTCGATCGGTCGTCGGTTTCAACGCCTGAGAACCGGCCACAGCGCGTTACCGCTCTCTTGCGTTGAGTCCTTAACTTCGGGCTCGGCGAGAGGCAAGCTGCCTGTTCTGACCCGATGTCGCTTCATCCACGGACGACGCTCGCCAATTTCCTTTGTTGCCGCGATCGCCATCAAAAGCCTTGCGGCGCACCGACCAAATCAGTACGTAGTCGCGCATTGGGGCCTCGTGGCGGAGTGGTTACGCAGAGGACTGCAAATCCTTGCACGGGGGTTCGATTCCCTCCGAGGCCTCCAAGTCTTTTGTCCATGTGCGGTGTCCTGTCGCCTGGTCGTACGACCAGGCCAAGGATGGCTGCGCTGACGCAGGCACGGTTGCATTCAACGGCAAATATGTACGGATCCGGTATCTCGCCGCGACGCGGGTCGACCGTGGGCTGGGCGAAACCATCGACCTGACCGGCGTTTCGTGATCGAAGCCGTTTCACGACCACATCTGTAACGACACCACGGGAGAGCAACATGGCCGATATGGATTGTCCCATCTGCGACGCGGCCGCGAGCGAGACGCTGCCGCGCTCGGGGGATTATATCGAAGTGACCTGCCTGCATTGCGGACATTACCGCATTACGGAGACCGCGGCCAAGTCGATCGAAGACCGACCGGTCGCCGAGCGCAAGGGTATGCTGAAACAGGCCGAGGATGATGCGACCGGCGAAGCGGTTCCGATCATCGGCGGCGTCTGGCGACCCTAGTCCGCAGCGCCTTCGACAGACACCATATCATCGCAAGACTGTGCACTTGAAAGTGCAAGACCCGCCGATCCTTTTGGGCCGGCGGGTTTTTTCGTGATTACACGGAGCGAGAAATCAACCGTTGTCGAGCGGCAGAGCGACGAAGCTGGAGTTTTCACCGCGATCGACGAGCAAGAGGACCTGCTTGCGGCCGGAGGCTGTGGCCGCTTTGACGGCCTTCTCGACGTCGCTCGGCGACTTCACCGGCTTCTGATTGACCGAGACGATCACGTCGCCGGGCTGCACGCCATCGTCCGATGCTGCCGAGTTCTGGTCGACATCCTCGACGAGGACGCCCGTCGCGTTATCCGGCAGGTTCAACTGGTTGCGCGTGTCGGAGGTCAGCGAGCTCAGCTGCATGCCGAGCGTCTGCGAGCTCGACTGATCGTCGCTCGAACTGCCGCTGTCGTTGCTCGCCACGTCCTTGGCGTTCTTCATGTCGCCGATGGTGATGTCGAGGCTCTGCTTGTCGCCATGGCGCAGCACCTTCATCTGGGTCTTGGTGCCGGGCGTCAGGTCGGCTACGGCTCGAGCCAGGGAGCGTGCGTCGGTCACATCCTTGTCGCCGACCGCGGTGACGATGTCGCCCGCCTTCACGCCTGCCTTGCCGGCCGGCGTGTCGGAGCCGACGCTTGCCACCAGTGCGCCATTCTTCGTGTCGAGACCGAGAGCATTCTGGATGTCGGTCGTGACGGGCTGGATCTCGACGCCGATGAAGCCGTGCTGGGTCGATCCATGATCGATCAGCTTCTGGACGATGGTTTTCGCCTCATCCGATGGAATGGCGAACCCGACGCCGACATTGCCGCCATTGGGCGAGTAGATCGCCGAATCGATGCCGACGACCTTGCCGTTCATGGCGACGAGCGGTCCGCCGGAATTGCCGGTGTTGATCGGGGCGTCGACCTGGATGAAGTCGTCATAGGGTCCCCCGTTCAAATCACGGCCACGAGCCGAGACGATGCCTGCGGTGACTGTCGTGCCGACGCCGAACGGGTTGCCGATGGCGAGAATCTGATCGCCGAGCTTGAGCTGGTCCGAGTCGCCCCAGGCGACGACCGGAAGGTCGTGCTTGGCCTCGACCTTGACCACTGCAAGGTCTGACTTCGGATCGCGACCGACCACCTTGCCGGGCAGTTCAGTGCCGTCGTCGAGGATCACCTTGATGTCGGTTCCGCCTTCAACGACGTGATTGTTGGTGACGATGGTGCCGTTCTTGTCGATGATGAAGCCGGAACCAAGCGCCTCCATCTCCTTGTGCGGCTGCTGCTG
>JBBSUS010000107.1:0-6929 GCA_038234195.1 Hyphomicrobiales bacterium
GACGACCTTCGACGGCGGCCGGCCGGAAGCGGGTGGCGACATCATCGCGGCGGCTACCCCTCAACTGCACGAAGCGGCGCTGACCATCATGAACGGCTGAGGCGCTGCGCCATGGCCTGTTGGGCCGAGAAGCTTGTCGTCGTCGATTTCGGCATCCTCGTTCGCCCGCATCATTCGCCAGCCGGCAGCGAATGTCCGACAAAGGCCTCGAACGCTTCCAGGAATGGTTCGCGATAGCGATCGGCCTCCTGCAGGATTTCGTGACGGGCATGGGCGACCGTCAGGCTCGAACCCGAGCGCATTCGCCAGGCCAACCGTTCGGTGGCGGCCGTCGACACGACATGATCGTCACCTGCGGCGATGAAAAGCGTCGGCACGGCCAGGTGCGCGATCCTGTCGGAATCCTGAAGCCGTAGCATCGCTGCCGTCATCTCCGCGAACCACGAGATCGTCGGGCTTCCGAGAAAAAGTTGCGGCGCCTCTATCGCCAGCGCCCGGTTACGCGACAGGCGGAACGGATCACTGGTCAGCGGTCGGGCCACCTTCTGGCCGGTAAAGTACCGGAAGAAGGGCGGCCGCACCGGGACGCGCCCCAAACCGACAAGCACCGCCGCCCGCGCCGCGACCGAAAGGCTCCGCATCGACAGCCCGCGATCGGGAAAGGCGATCAGCGGCGCGCACAGCACCATGCGTTCGACGACGTTAACGAGGCGATGGGATGCCTGCAACGCGATGAGCCCGCCCATCGAGTGAGCCAGCAGCGCGAAGGGCCCGCGACAATCCGGCAGCACGAAGTCCTGGAGAAAGGCTTCCAGATCGTTGACGTAATTGGCCATCTTTCGCACGTGACCGAGTCGCCGGTTGCGCAGGAGCCGGGCCGAGCCACCCTGCCCGCGCCAGTCGAATGTGGCGACGGCATAGCCGAGATGGTTGAGATCGCTCATCGTCTCGAAATACTTCTCGATCGCCTCGTTGCGTCCCTGCAGGAGAACGATGGTGCCGCGCGTGCGTCGCTTCGCACTGGGCGAGATCGCGGCCCGCAAACGCTTCTGGTCTGGACTGGAGAAGTCGAAGAAGCGAATGCCGGCTGGCACCGGATTCTCGTCGATCGCAGTGAACTGGTCCGTCGGAAGGGTCTGGTTCATGGTCACCGGGCTCCACGAGCGTCCTTGCCGTACGATCGGTCGAGACCCGCGGCGCGTCGGCGCGTATTAAGGCCGCACCCGGCCTTCGGTCAAAGACATAGCATGGTGGTCGTTAATCGGCGCCGATCGCTCGCCGTCGGATGCCCGCCAAGACAGATTGCAGAGCCGTTCGGCCGCCAGACGAAAAAAGGACCGGGAGCCCCGAAAAGGGCTCCCGGCCGGAGCGGCCACAGCGGAAGGGACGGGACGCTGTAACCGTTTGATGTGCCGCGGCCTGCGTCGAGGTCTTCGCGACAAAACGGGTTGAAACGAATGAGATGCCGCTCGCGGTGCTCCGATCGGAGCGCTGTTGCGGCGAGCCCTCTGCGTTTCGTGAGACCGTTATGGGGGATCGCACCTGAACGGGTCTGGAAGCTCGCATTCATATGCCGTTCATCGTGTGCGATGGCGCAAGGCGCTCCCGAAAGTCATTGACGATCAACCACTTGTGCGAAGAATATCGGCTAAGTGCCTGCAACTGCCGCCAAAGCGCAAGGTTCGGCGCCGCCGATGCCAGCCATCGCTCCAATGCTGTTTTCGATCGTACCGCTTAGCCGGAATAGATTTCGTGCGATTTTTTCCGCCAACAGAAACTTGAACGGCGAAATTCAAACCACCATTTTTGGTTCAGCGGCCGCCATGAAGGGACCGCCCGCCGTCCGCAACGCCCTTTTCGGGTTGCACCGACGGCGAACACGCAAAACCAGTTGCTTCAAAAAGGAAGAACATCATGCGTCACGTTGATTTTGCTCCGCTGTATCGCTCGACCGTCGGCTTCGACCGGCTCTTTTCAATGCTGGACGGCCAGTCGATCCCGGACAACAGCCAGAGCTATCCACCCTACAACATCGAACGCACAGCCGAGACCACCTATCGCGTCACAGTCGCCGTCGCAGGCTTCGGCGAGGATGAGTTGTCGATCGAAGCGCGCGAGAACGTCCTCACCGTCAAGGGCGAAAAGCCCGAGGCGAAAGACGCTGCCAGTGGCGAACTTCTCTATCGCGGCATTGCCGGGCGCGCCTTCGAGCGCCGCTTCCAACTCGCCGAGCATGTCGAGGTAAAGGGTGCGAGCCTGAAGAACGGGCTTCTGCACATCGACCTCGAGCGGATCATTCCGGAGGCGAAGAAGCCCCGCAAGATCGAGATCGCAACGGCCGGCAACAGCAACGAGAAGCAGATCGAGGCCAACGCCGCCTGATCTGGCTTCCAACCGCGGGACGTCAACCGTGAGACAGGACGAAGGCGGCGCCGCAAACGGTGCCGCCTTTCTGCGTTCAGTAGAAGACCGATCGGGCAGTTCGGCTCGTAGAAACGCTGGAACTTCGAACCGACCGGCTTTGCAATGCCAGATCTCAGTGCGCTTTCGGCTTTTTCTTGCCGCCGAAAGCCTCGTCGACTTCATCTTCGGTGATCCGCGCCTTCGGATTTCCGGTCTGATTGAGGTTCTGCTCCTCGGTGCCGTCGCCCATCATACCCGGATGCTTGTCTTTCGACGGCTCGTCCTTCTTGCCCGCGGGAGCGGCATTTTGCGCTGTCGTCCAGCCTGCCATCCAGTCCGCGCGAAGCGATGAACTGACCGGGTATTCGCAGGACGACATCGCGTGGTTGTGGCGGAAGGCCAACTGGCCCTGTTCGCGTGCATCAGTGATCATCGTGGATCTCCTTTTCTGCAGGAAGGAGGACATAAACCTTCCATCGCATGCAGGAGAATCGCCGCTTTCCCGCGGCGGTACCAATCACGATTTGCGACGGGAAAGAATCCCCGCGGCGAAATGGTCAGCCCATAAGCTCGCAGAACCGGTCGACGTCGTCTTCGGTCGTCGACCAGCTGGTGACCAACCGCGCCAGCATCTCGTCTTCGCCGACGATGTCGTGGAAGCCGTGCGGTGCATTCCAGTCGTAGAACACGGCCCCGGCTGCCCGCGCCTTGTCTGCGACGACCTTGTCGATGACCGCGAAGCTTTCGTTGGTGTGGGTGATCCAGGCCTGGCGAGCATGCACGCTGGCATCGATCCCGGCGCGCAGGCGGTCGGCCATCCGGTTGGAATGGGCGCCGAGCCGCAGCCAGAGGTCGTCCTCCAGATAGGCCATCATCTGGGCGGCCACGAACCGCGTCTTGGAGAACAGCTGGGCGCCGCGCTTGCGAATATACGGAAACTGCAGCGCCTTCTGGGGATCGAAGAACACGACGGCTTCGGCGCACCAGCAACCGTTCTTGGTGGCCCCGAAGGAGAGGATGTCGACGCCCCGCTTCCAAGTCATCTCGGCCGGCGTCATGTTCGTGGCCGCCAAACCGTTGGCAAAGCGCGCGCCGTCCATGTGCAGCGTCAGGCCGCGATCATGGGCGATCTTGGAAATCGTCTCGATCTCGTCGGCGCCGTAGAGCGTGCCCGCCTCGCCCGGCTGGCTGATCGTGACGGCCATCGGCTGCCCGGCATGGACGAAGTCCGGCTTGAAGCGGGTGAGTTCCCGTTTGAGGTTCGCTGGATCGATCTTGCCGTCTGGCCCGTCGATCGGCGCCATCCGAGCGCCATGGGTGAAGAACTCCGGCGCGCCGCACTCGTCTTCGATGACGTGGGCCTCGCGGTGGCAGAGCACGACGCCGCCAGGGCGGTTGACCGCTGCGAAGGCCAGGGAGTTGGCGGCCGTCCCGGTGCCGACGAAGAAGACCGCGACCTCACGCTCGAAGATCTCGTCGAAGCGTTTCTCGACTGCCTTGTCGAGGGCGCTGGCGCCATAGGCAGCAGCCATTCCCTCGCCATGGCTGGCGAGTGCTGCATTGATGGCGGGATGGGCGCCGGACCAGTTGTCGGAAGCAAAGATCATGGCGCCGAATTAAAGTGCGTCGCAGCAAAGCACAAGATGTCGGAGTGACGTCGCCCTACCGAGCACCGCAGCGTCCCGCGCTGAAAATGGGCGCGCCAGCCTTCGCAACCTCGCGCGCCCGACTTTCGAGCGCCTATCTGGCGATCTTCTCGCACGCGGCCATCGCCTTCTTCGACGAGGTGTCGATGGCCATCGTCTTGCCGTCGGCACCGGTCATGAACATCGCGCAGCCCTTCATCGGCTTGCCCATCTTCATCATCGAGGCCATCATCTTTTGATCGGAGACGGTCGTCGTCCCCATGTGACCATCCGCCATGACGGCAACGACTTCGCCACCCTTCATCATCGTCATCATCGATCCATCCTTCATCGGCTTCATGCCGTCGGACGATTTCATGTGGTCGTCCATCGGCTTCATCGCGCCGTCGCTGGACTTCATCGTGTCGTTCATCGGCTTCATCGCGCTATCGGCGGGCTTCATCTTGTCCGCGGCGAGCGCCGGCGCGGCCAGAACGGACGTTGCAAGGCAAGCGGCGAGAATATGGGAGATGCGCATCGGTGTTTCCTCCTTTGGACCGCGCGGAACTGCGCGCCCTCAACGCCATTCGGGCCGCGCCATCCGTTCGTTACCGCATCGCCGGCGGCCCACTCACACGCGTTCTCAAAATGCCCTGCCTCTGCAAACCTCGGAGAGCCGCTTCATCCGCACGCACGGCCGCCCTATATCGTCTGCAGGATCAAAGCCTCCCTCCCGGCCGCGTCGCGGACTGGCGAAACCCTTCGCCTTGCTGATATGAGCCCGTGATATCCAGGAGACGGCATCAACCAAGTAAAGAGGGCGCCATGAAATTCTTCGTCGACACCGCGGACACCAAAGAGATCAAGGAACTGGCCGAGGCCGGCCTGCTCGACGGCGTCACCACCAACCCTTCGCTGATCATGAAGGCCGACCGGCCCATGAAGGATGTCATCAAGGAAATCTGCGACATCGTCGAGGGCCCGGTCTCCGCCGAGGTCACAGCGACCGAGACCGCCGAGATGATCCGCGAAGGCAAGATCCTCGCCGACATCGCGGACAATGTCTGCATCAAGGTGCCTCTCACCATGGACGGCCTCAAGGCCTGCAAGACTCTGACCAGCGAAGGCTACATGGTCAATGTCACCCTGTGCTTTTCGGCGGTGCAGGCGCTGCTGGCGGCCAAGGCCGGCGCGACCTTCATCTCGCCCTTCATCGGCCGCCTCGACGACATGAACATCGACGGCATGGCGCTGATCGGAGAAATCCGCCGTATCTACGACAATTACGACTATGAAACCGAGATTCTCGCCGCCTCGATTCGCACCACCAACCATGTGCGCGAAGCCGCCCTTCTGGGCTCCGACGTCGCGACCGTCCCGCCGTCGACCCTGAGGGCGTTGGTCAAGCATCCGCTGACGGACAAGGGTCTCGAAAGCTTCCTGGCCGACTGGAAGAAGACTGGCCAGACGATCTCCTGATCCCGGTCTGCACCCCTTGAAAATCAGCGACGCGGACGGGCCACCGTCCGCGTTTTGCGTTTTCCAAAGAGCCTTACCGCCGGGCTTCGACGGCAGCCTCGCCGCCTGATTCCGGATCGCTCCCGGCACCGACGACGCGCTTGACAAGACGCGGCAGTGTCAGCCCCTGCACGAGAATGGCGAAGATGACGACGGCGTAGGTCGCCGACAGGATGATGTCGCGCTGCGGCCCAAGCGGCAGTGACAGGGCGAGCGCCACCGATATGCCGCCGCGCACCCCGCCCCAGGTCAGGATGCCGACGATGCCATGAGAAAAGCGCTCGCGCAGCCGCACGATCTGGAACGGCAGATAGACCGAGACGAGGCGTGACACGAGCACCAAGGGGATGGCCAGGACCGCCACGGCGATGTGGCCGCTATCGAAGTCGATGACCAGGAACTCCAGCCCGATCAGCATGAACAGGACGGCGTTCAGAACGTCATCGATCAACGTCCAGAAGCCGTGCAGATAACGCTGGGTCGTATCGCTCATGGCGTAGGCGACGCCGCGCTCACCGATCAAAAGACCAGCGACGACGACGGCGATCGGACCCGAGAAGCCGATCGCGTCGGCTCCCGCATAAGTGCCCATCACGAGCGCGATGGAGATCAGAACCTCGACCGGATAGTCGTCGATCGCCAGCATCATGCGATAGGCAATATAGCCTGTCGCCATACCGAAAACGCCGCCGCCCAGCGCCTCGAAGCCAAAATGCTCGAGCACCACCAGGGGATCGAGCCCATGCTCCCCGCCACTGCCGGTCGCGGCCGCCAGAAGGATCGTGAAGACCACGACGCCGACACCGTCGTTAAACAGCGATTCCCCCGCCATATCGATCTCCAGCGACTTCGGCACGCCGGACATGGTCTTCAGCGTCGCGAGCACCGCCACCGGGTCGGTGGGCGAGATCAGCGCGCCGAAGACCAAAGCCCAGATATAGCCGATCGGCACGCCGAAAAGCTGGCAGAGGTAAAAGAAGACGGTGCCGCACAGCAGGGTGGAGATGACGACGCCTAGGGTCGCCATCAGCCCCACCGAAAGAGCCCGCGATTTCAATCCTTGCCAGTCGACATGCAGCGCTCCGGCAAACAGCAGGAAGCCGAGCATGCCGTCCATCAGCGTCTCGTTGAAGTCGATCGACGCCACGGCCTGGCGCATGCCCGCGACGACCTGAAGGTTTGGCCAGAGTTGCGCGATGCCCATCAGCCCGAGCGAGGCGACCAGCGCCAGGATCAGAAGTCCGGCATTGCTCGGCAGCGACAGGTAGCGCTTGTTGAAATAACCAAAAAGCGCCGAGAGCACCATCAGCAACGCGGCAAGATCGAAATTGGTCAGCATCGCAAACTTTAAACTGCGAGAGACGCGACACACCGGACGGCGTC
>JBBSUS010000108.1:0-6920 GCA_038234195.1 Hyphomicrobiales bacterium
CGACGTGAAACTCCTTCAAGGCGATCTGTCCGAGGCCTGGCGCGAGGATGGCACGGACTATGCCAGCGTTGCGATGCGCTATTCGTCGGTCGACGTGATGCGCGATCGCGCGACGGGATCCGTCATTGAAGGAGACGACGGACAAGCGACGGAAACGACGGAGCTGTGGACCTTCGTTCGAGGTCGCGGCGAACCTTGGAAGCTATCGGCAATCCAGGAGACCTGATCACCGCGGGCAGCAGGCCCCCGAAGCGACTTCAACATCTGTCATGCATTGAAAGGCCCGATCGCATCCTGATGCTCGGGCCTTTCGTTTGAGGTCGATAAACACCCGTTGGCCGTTACGCTTCGTCGCACTTCGTCACAAACGGACGGGCCTTCGCAGGATAAATCGATGCACGTATTTGAATCTTCGCCGCCGCGCGCTTGATGGCTGCGGAACGTCATCGAACACCGGATCGATCCATGCCGAACAACACCGACGTCACGAACCCAAGTCAGCGCAACTGGTCGGCGTTGAGCATCTGGATGCATTGGCTGATCGTGCTCCTGATCCTCGTCCAGTTCGTCGATCACGACTGGATGGAAGCGATGTGGCACAATTTCCGCCGGGGTGCATCGATCACCTCGTCCGACGTCACCGGCGGCTGGCTGCACATCATTGCCGGCACGACAATCCTGATCGCGGCGGCCGTGCGGCTATGGGATCGCTTCAAGGTCGGGCGTCCGCCACATCCCACCGACGAGCCGACTTGGGCGCTCTGGCTCTCCAAGGTCACCCATGTGCTCATCTACGCCATCCTGATCCTGATGCCGCTCGCTGGCCTCGTCGCTTGGTTCGGCGGTGTCGGACAGGCGGCGCAAGTCCACGGGCTGATGTGGAATCCGCTTCTCGTTCTGATCGGCCTCCATGTCCTCGGCGCCTTCAGCCAACAATTCTGGTTCAAGACGGATGTGTTGAAGCGGATCGTCGGTGCCGCCTGACGCGGAAACGCTTTGGCTTAGACGAGATAGGCTCGCGCCAACGCGACGAAGGCCGTGCCGATGGCTACGGTGACGATGAGCGGCAGGCGGAAGGTCAGGAAAAAGCAGGCGATGATCGCGACTTTCTCCGGCCAGCCGCCGCCGACGAGGGCCGGCGTGACGATCGTCGTCAGCACCGCTGCAGGCACGGCGTTCAGCGCAGCCTCGAGGCGCGGCGGGATCGTGCCGATACGCGCGACGATGAGATAGCCGGCGATGCGCGTCAGGTATGTCAGCGCACCCGCAAGAACGACAACCAGCCAGATGTCAGACATCTGCGCCCTCCCCCGACAGGCCGGTCTGCGGCGGCGTGCGCAGCGCCGCAACCGCGATGCCGGCAAGACCGCCGGCGGTGACGTGCCAGGGCGCGCCGATCGTCAGGTAGACGCCCATCGACACGATCGCTGCTGCGAACGCCACCGGGTAGAACTGGTCGCGGCCACGAAACGTCATCAACAACGCCAGGAAATAGACCGGCAGGATGAAATCGAGGCCGTAGGTCTTCGGGTCCTCGATCAGCGCGCCAAACAAGGCCCCCACCAGCGACGACAGCACCCAGCCGCAATAGAGTGCGAGGGCATAGGTGAAGTAGAAGGTCTTGGTAAGCGGATGGCGCACGGCTCGCGATTCCGCGGCCCCGAACATCGGATCGACAAGGAAGAAGAAGGCGACCGCCTTCTCGACGCCGGAAAAGCGCGTGAGATGCCGCCCGATCGCCGCCGAATAGAGCACATGGCGAAAGTTGAGCGCCGCGACGGTCAACAGCACCGACCAGAGCGGCGCACCGAGGCCGAGAAGCTGTAGCGCGGCAAGCTGCGAGGCGCCGGCATAGACCGTGGCGGTCAGGCCCATCGTTTCGGCAAGGGAGATGCCGGACCCGATGGCAATGGCACCATAGACCATGCCGAAGGGCACGACCGCCATCAGGATCGGTGCGAGCGCCCGCAGGGCGGCCAGAACTTCGGCGCGGGTGGATTGTGACATGGACAAACCGGTTGGGAGAATTGGTCGAGACGGCCGTTCCGCGAGAAGGCGAGCCGTCGCCCGCACTTCGCAGAAGCGCTGCGGCGGCACAAGAGAAGCGTCGCGGCAGCTCGCGCGATTGGGCGCCAGACGACAGGCGGGCGGGCGAGCGGGCGGCGTCGGACGGGGTGTTGGGAGCGGTTACAAGGCCGGATCGAGCACCTGCGTCTGGAACTCGGCGAGCGCCACGGTCCAGCGATCGAAGGCGTCCAGCGTCTGGCTGCGAGAGGTGCCGCCGGCGATCGAGACATTCAGTTCGATCACTGGAAAATTGTCTTCGGTGAGATAGGCCTTGTGGAACGGCTGGGCGCGGTTCCACTCGTTGATCGCCTCGAGCGTCACGCCGGGCGTATCCCAGATCGCATAGAAGTTCTCGACCTTGCAGGACCGATGCTCGGTGCAGTCGAGGAAGAAGAGTTGGTAGGCGACGCCGTTGATGTCACCGACAATCACCGGGTCGCCGCTTTCAGTCTTGTCGAGTTCGGCGTTGCCGTAACCGGTGGCAATATCGAGAACGGACTTCAGATCGTCCGGCAGGATGAAATCCGGCGCGTCGGTCGTCTCATGGACCTCGGGTTTGGGGGCGGTCGTGTCGCGCGTGAGCACTTGCGGTGCCGGCGCGGCGACGGCCGCATCGAACGTCACGCCAAGAGCCAGAAGGGCAGCGAGGCAAGCTGCGATCGGGACGCGTGAAACGCGGCCGATGCCGGGAAAACGCGGCGAGCGACTGTAGGCCATGACGAATCCTTGGTTTGGACGATCGCCAGTCTTCCTTGCCAATCGGCGTCCCGCAAGGTCTTCGCGCATGCGAAGGCAAATACTTCGCTCGCGTGCTTAACCTGCATCGCCAGGGCATGGGACCGATCAGGCCGCCGGGCAGGAAGAGGGAGGCAGGCGTCGGCAGACCGCAACGACGACTCTCGCGAGCCTGGTCAGGCGGAGATCGATGCAGGCGCGCTTTGCGGCCGCCAATAGGTGCGAAAGACACGATCCCACAGCGTCGTCGTGACGCCGAAGTTCATCGTCTCGTCTCGGTGATGGTGCAGGGCGTGATGGCGTTTCAGCGTCGCGGCCCAGCGCGCCTTCATCGGCAGATAGTGACAGGCGACATGGACATATTCATACCCCTGATAGCCGATCAGAATGCCGGCCGCGTAGGCGAGCGCCCACCAGAGCGGGAACTGCAGCGCACACAGAATCGCAGTGTAGACGATGATCCAGATCACGATGATCTTCATCTGCAGAAGGATGTGGATGCGATGCCCTGTCGGCTCGTCATGATGGTGCCGATGGGACGGGAAACACCTGCGCGCCTTCTGCTTCCAAGGCTCCTGCGGCTCCCAGTGAAGGATCCACCGGTGGAGTATGTATTCGATGAAGCTCCAGACAAACAGGCCGATGACGAACAAGGCGGTCACGGCGAGCGGCCGGCCGGAGATGGCGAGCGCGGCAAAAAGATAGAGGATTGCCATGCCGGTCGATATGCCGACGATCTCGCGCAGACCCCACATTCCGATGATGGAAATCGGCGTCAGACGAACGCCATCGATATTCTCGGCGGTGACGGCTTTGATCATGAGCCCTCGCTGTTCCGATGGTGCGGCAAGACGATGCGAGCCGAGCCTGCGGGTTCGACGCCATTGTCGGGACGCGCTTTTCGTAGCCCCATCCGCGGTATATTCAAAAGTGCATCGGGGCAACATCCGATCTCTTGCGGCCGTCTGCATCCTTCGCAAGGGCATCGTGAGGACCGTTTCAGTATGGGCTAGCTTTCCGTTCCAATCCGTCTGAACCAGGCGTCCTCGTCGATCACCTCGACGCCGAACTCCTTTGCCTTATCGAGCTTGGAGCCTGCGCCGGGACCGGCCACGACGAGATCGGTTTTTTTCGAGACCGAACCGGCGGTCCTTGCGCCGAGCGCTTCGGCCATCTCCTTCGCCTCGTCGCGGGTCATCCGTTCGAGCGAACCGGTGAAGACGATGGTGAGACCGGCGACGGGGGAATCGGCCGGCGTAGGGGTGCGCTCGTTGGTCGTCGAGACGCCGGCCGCCATCAGGGCTTGGACGGCGCCACGATTATGGTCCTCGGCAAAGAACTGGAAAAGCGACTGCGTCGCCACCGGACCGATATCGCTGTCGGTCGCGAGGCGTGCGAAGGCTTCGCCCGGGGCTTCCGCCTTGGCACCCATGATGACCTTTCGAACACCCGCCGCATCGCCGAAGCGTTCCTTTAGAGCAGCGCGCTGGTTGACCTTTAGGCCGACCGTCTTGTCCTTCAACGGGTCGTAATCGTCCCGAGCAAGCTCCACTTCGTCGATGGCAACAAGGGCCGAGAATGTCTTCTCACCGATGTGAGGTGTGGTCTCCAGCGCCTGCCAGGCTTCGCCCGGGCGAGACTGCGCCGCGGCGTCGACGCCGGCGATCAGGGCGGGCACATCGTCGAAGATGCGGGCCAGCGCCTTGGCGGACGCCTCGCCGATCTGCGGGATGCCGAGACCGAACACGAAGCGATCGAGCGGCACGGTCCGGCGCGCATCGATGGCGGACAAAAGGTTCTCGATCGCCTTGGAGGTTTCGGCTTTCCTGACCGGCTTTTCGGGTTCAACCTTCCCCTGTGCCTCGCGGCGGACTTCGGAGACGGCGCGGCGACGCGCCTCGATGGCGTCGCGCAGCGGGTCGAAGGTGAGGTTGAAGATATCGGCCGGCTGGCGCACGAGGCCAGCGTCGAACAGTGTCTCGATGTAGGTGTCGCCGAACCCCTCGATATCGAGGGCGCCGCGCGAGACGAAGTGCTTGAGGCCCTCTCGGCCTTGGGCCGGACATGTAAGCCCGGCCGTACAGCGCCGCTTGGAATCCGGACGGCCAGTGCGTGGGTTGAGTTCGCGGACGGCCTTCGAACGGCAGACCGGGCAATGGTCCGGAAAGAGGAAAGGCCTCGCGCCTGTCGGGCGCTTATCCATGACGATGTCGAGCACCTGCGGGATGACGTCACCGGCGCGTTGGACGATCACCGTGTCACCGACACGAATGTCACGGCCTTTGCGCAGCGGTTCTCCATTGGAGTCGCGCCCGGCGATGTAATCCTCGTTGTGGAGTGTCGCGTTGGAAACGACGACGCCGCCCACAGTGACGGGCTTCAGCTTGGCGACGGGGGTCATGGCCCCGGTGCGACCGACCTGGATATCGATGTCCTCCAGCGTCGTCGTCGCCTGCTCGGCCGGGAACTTGTGGGCGATCGCCCAGCGCGGCGAGCGCGAAACGAAACCAAGCTCCTTCTGGAGAGCGAGATCATCGACCTTGTAGACCACGCCGTCGATGTCATAGCCGAGATCGGCGCGCTGCGCCTCGATCTTGCGGTACTGGTCGATGAGGCCTTCGATCGTATCGAAGCGCGCCATCAACTGGTTAACCGAAAAGCCCATCTCGCCGAGGGCCTTAACCACCTCGGTCTGGGTCTTGCCCGGCACCTCGCTCGCCTCGCCCCAGGCATAGGCGAAGAATTTGAGCGGCCGCGAACGGGTGATGGCGGGGTCTTTCTGGCGCAGCGAGCCGGCGGCGGAGTTGCGCGGATTGGCGAACTGGCGGATTTTGGGGTTCGTGATTGAGGTGCCTTCTGCACCGGAGTCGGTAACGGCATCGGCGTCCTCGTCTGCAGCGGCCTCGACGTCGTCCGCGGAGACCTCGTTATCAGGTACCGTCGCCGTTCCAGCCTCCGCCCGAGTGCCCTCGCCATCCAATGCAGGCTCATTGCCGTGCGCAAGGCGTTCGTTGAGATCGGCGAAGTCGGCATGGCTCATATACACCTCGCCGCGCACCTCGAAGACCTCCGGCTTCACGCCCAACAGGCGATGCGGGATATCGCCGATGGTCAGCGCGTTGGCCGTCACGTCCTCGCCGACCGTTCCGTCGCCGCGCGTGGCGGCGGAAACGAGGCGACCGTTCACATAGCGCAGCGAGAGTGACAGGCCGTCGATTTTCGGCTCAGCGGTGATGTCCAGCCGGGCATCTTCGGACATGTCGAGAAAGCGGCGGACCCGTCTTGCAAAATCTTCGACATCCGCGTCGCTAAAGGCGTTGTCGAGGGAGAGCATCGGCAGCGCGTGGCGCACCTTGGCGAATTTCGACGAAGGCTCAGCCCCGACACGCACCGAGGGCGAGTCGTGGCGTATAAGCTCAGGAAATCGACGCTCGATCGCGGCGTTGCGCCGGCGCAACGCGTCATAATCGGCGTCAGAAATCGTCGGCGCATCGTCGCCGTGATAGCGCGCGTCGTGGCCGGCGATCTCGTTGGCCAGCCGTTCGAGTTCCCTGCCCGCCTCTGCCTCCGTGAGGTCATCCACCGCTTTGTCCGCCATGCCGATCATCCGATGCTCGTCGTCCCCTTGCCGTCTCGCGCCGGGCGTTCGTCCCGGTCGACGCCCTCACACCTTGGTTCATCATCCTGCTCTTGAACTTCGCTGCCGCCGGCCAGCCAGGGCAACGGTTTCATGTCGAGCGCCAAAAGTCGTTCGGCGATGAGTCGCGAGACGAAAGGCAGCTTAGTGGCGACGGGCCCGAGCAGCCGCAGAGCCCAAAGTGCAGCGGCCGGCGGGTGGGAGATGAAATCGGTGCCAGCGCGGGTGGCGGCAAGCACCTGTTTGACCGCCGTCAGACGCTTGGTCTCGTATTCACTCTCGCGACCGAGGCTGGCAAGCCAGGCCAGCGTGGCGGCGTCCCAGATGCCGAGATTCATGCCGCGGCCGCCGACCGGAGAATGAACGTGTGCGGCATCGCCGGAGAGGAACACGCGGCCCTTCGCCATTCGCTCGGCGCGGCGGAAGGCGACGGTGAAACGCGACGACCATGTGACCTCGGCGATGTTGGTCAGGCCGTCGA
>JBBSUS010000109.1:0-6909 GCA_038234195.1 Hyphomicrobiales bacterium
CATCGTGCTCCTCGCCATCATCCTCGACCGCTTCATCCGTATCGATGAGAAGACCCGCTCATGAGCCCGATCGTCTCCTTCCAGAACGTCTCGATCATCTTCGGCCGCAAGCCGGAGGAGTCGCTGCCGCTGGTCGATGCCGGCAAGACCCGCACGCAAATTCGCGAGGAGACCGGCGCAACACTCGGTGTCGCCAATTGTTCGCTCGATATCGAACAGGGCGAGATCGCAGTGCTGATGGGCCTGTCGGGCTCCGGCAAGTCGACGCTGCTGCGCGGCATCAACGGACTGGCGCCGATCACCCGCGGCCGTGTCGTTGTCGACACCGGCAAGGGCGAGACCGATCCCAAGGCCTGCGGTGCCAGGCGCTTACGGGAGTTGCGTCGCCACGAGGTGGCGATGGTCTTCCAGCAGTTCGCACTGCTGCCCTGGCGCACCGTCGCGGAGAATGTCGGGCTCGGGCTGGAGCTTGCGGGCCTCAACGCCACGAAGCGGCGCGAGAAAGTAATGACGCAGCTCGAACTCGTCGGGCTTGCCGAGCGCGCGGATTCTCGCGTCGGCGAACTCTCCGGCGGCATGCAGCAGCGCGTGGGCCTCGCCCGCGCCTTCGCCACCGATGCGCCGATCCTGTTGATGGACGAGCCCTTCTCGGCTCTCGACCCTTTGATCCGTTCGCGCCTGCAGGATGAGCTGATCGAAATCCAGCAGCGGCTGAAGAAGACCATCGTCTTCGTCTCCCACGATCTCGACGAGGCGTTCAAGATCGGCAACCGCATCGCGATCATGGAAGGCGGCCGCATCGTCCAGGTGGGCACCGCCCAGGACATCGTGCTGCGCCCGGCCGACGACTACGTCTCGGCGTTCGTCGCCCACATGAACCCGCTGAACGTTTTGACCGCCGAAGACGTGATGACCCCCTTCGACAAGGCCTCCTCGGCCGCGGGTGGCCAGACGCCCGCCAATGTCGCCCAGATGGCCGAACCCGATACGCCGCTGCGCAAGGTCATGGCCGCGGTCTCCGGCTCGAACGGCACGGTGGTTGTCTCTAAGAACGGCCAGATCATCGGCCAGATCGGGGCGAAGGAGATCGTCAACGCGCTGGAGCGGCATCAGGCGCGGGGATGAAGGCGGTCCCAATATTCCCCTTGAATCGCCTAACGGTTCGCGCAGACATTCGCGACGTTCGAGCCGAACGCCATACGAGTCGCTGACAAGTTTCTTCCTGCGGCCATGCCGCCAAATGCCCATTATCTGAAAGAGTTCCCGTGACGAATAAGAGCTTGAGCGCATCCTCGATCGTTGCCGAGGCGGTAGCGCTGATCGGCAGTGCGGCGATCCGGTTGCGGCATCCCGAAAAGAGTCTTCCATCGCCGGCGATGGGGAATGCGCCCACCATCCCCGCGGCCAAGCCGCAGGGCGCGATCCCGACACTGAAGATGCCGACAGCGCGCGGCTGGAGCGAGGGGCACAAGCCCACCGCCGCGTCAGGGTTGAAGGTCAATGCCTATGTGTCCGGCCTGAAGCATCCGCGATGGATCCATGTGCTGCCGAATGGCGACGTCCTCGTCGCCGAGGCCCTGAGCGTGCCTGGCGGCATGCGCAGTGCCTTCGACTACGCGATGTTCGCAACGATGCAACGGGCGGCCGCAGTCGGAGAAAGCCCTAACCGGATTACCCTGCTACGTGACACCAACCGCGATGGCATCGCCGAGACTCGGCATGTGTTCCTCGACGGGCAGAACCAGCCGTTCGGCATGGCGATGCTCGACGGCACCCTCTATGTCGGCAACACCGACGGGCTGATGGCCTTCCCCTACGCCGATGGTCAGACGCGGATCACCGGCGAAGGCCGGCGGCTCGCCACGTTCAAACCCGGTGGCCACTGGACGCGCAGCATTCTCGCCAGTCCCGACGGCGCCAAGCTTTATGTCGGCGTCGGCTCGCTGAGCAACATCGCCGACGAAGGCTTCGAAGCCGAGGAGGGGCGAGCGGCCATCTACGAGCACGATCGTGCCAGCGGCGCCACGCGCATTTTCGCCGGCGGTCTTCGCAATCCCGTCGGCCTGGCCTTCGAGCCGACGACGGGGGCTCTGTTTACGGTCGTCAACGAACGTGACGGGCTCGGCGACGAAACGCCGCCCGACTATCTGACTTCGGTCAAGGACGGCGGCTTCTATGGCTGGCCCTTCTGCTACTGGGGCCAGACGATCGACGATCGCGTCGACCAGGATCAGGCGCTCGTTGCTTCGGCGATCCGACCGGACTATGCGCTGGGCGGTCATACCGCTTCGCTCGGCCTTTGCTGGATGCCTGCGGGCACGTTGCCCGGCTTTCCCGACGGCATGGTGATCGGTCAGCACGGCTCATGGAACCGCTCGAAGCTGAGCGGCTACAAGGTGGTTTTCGTCGCTTTCGAGAATGGCAGGCCGGTCGGCCCGCTTCGCGAAATCCTCACCGGATTTCTGGCTCCCGACGAAAAGGCGTCCTATGGCCGCCCTGTTGGCGTGGCGATCGGGCCGGACGGCTCGCTACTGGTTGCGGACGATGTCGGCGACGTCATCTGGCGCGTGACCGGGGCATAAAACCAAACGTCGACTTGGCATCGCCATCACCCCAACCGCCCTTCCTCCACCGCAAAGCACGCGACCTTCGTTGGGCCGTGCTCGGTCAGCAGCGGCAACTCCGACCGGCAGCGGTCGTTGGCATAGGGACAGCGCGGATTGAAGGCGCAGCCGCTCGGCGGGTTGAAGGGCGACGGCAGTTCGCCGGTCAGCCGGATGCGCTGGGTCTTCTTGGCGGGGTCCGTCGCCGGCGTCGCCGAGAGCAGTGCGCGGGTATAGGGGTGCTGCGGTGTCGCGTAGAGCGCGTCCTTCGGGGCGATCTCGACGGGCCGACCGAGATACATGACCATCACTCGGGTCGCGACATGGCGCACCACAGACAGATCGTGGCTGATGAAGATGTAGGTCAGGCCGAGGCGGTCCTGCAGATCGGCGAGCAGGTTGAGGATCTGCGCCTGGATCGATACGTCGAGGGCGGAAACCGGCTCGTCGAGAACGAGGATCTTCGGCTCCAGGATGATCGCGCGGGCGATGGCGATGCGCTGGCGCTGGCCGCCCGAGAACATGTGCGGATAGCGGCCGTAATGTTCGGGGCGAAGGCCGACTTCGGCCAGCGCCCGATCGGCCTTCTCACGGCGCTCTCTGGCGGAGAGTTTCGTGTTGATCTTCAGCGGCTCTTCGAGGATCGCGCCGACCTTTTGGCGCGGATTGAGCGCCCCATACGGATTCTGGAAGACGATCTGCACGGTGGAGCGCAGTTTTTTTACCGCCTCCGCCTCGTTGCCCAGGATGCTGATGCCGTCGATGACAAGGCCGCCCTCGGTCGGCGCCTCGATCATCGTTAGCATGCGCGCAAGGGTCGACTTGCCGCAGCCCGATTCGCCGACGATCGCCAGCGTCTCGCCCTCCTCCACGACGAACGAGGCGTCCTTGACGGCCTTCAGGCCCAGCGGCTTGGCGAACAGGCCGCGACGAACCTCGTAGACCTGGCTGACGTTTTCGGCGGTGACGATGGCACTCATGCGGGCTCTCCGGCGGATAGCTTCGTCGTCGCGGCGTTCAGGGGATAGTGGCAGAGTGCCTCGCCCAGCAGCGGCGGCTGATGCGGCGGCGCGACGGTGCGGCAGATGTCGTCAGCCTTCGGACAGCGCGGGTTGAACAGGCAGCCATCCGGGCGGTCGCCCTGCCCCGGGACGACGCCCGGTATGGTCGGCAGGCGGCTCGCCGTCGAGCGCTCGGGGATCGCGGCGAGGAGTGCTGCCGTATAGGGGTGGTGCGGATGGTCGAAAAGGGTCGTAACCGGCTGGCGCTCGACCTGCTGACCGGCATATTGCACGACCACCCGCTCCGCCGTCTCGGCAATGACGCCCATGTCGTGGGTGATCAGGATCATCGCCATGCCCTCCGATTTCTGGAGATCGAGCAGAAGGTCGAGGATTTGCGCCTGGATGGTCACGTCGAGGGCGGTCGTCGGCTCGTCGGCAATCAGCAGCTTGGGCTTGCAGGCCATCGCCATGGCGATCATCACGCGCTGGCTCATGCCGCCCGACAGCTGGTGCGGAAACGCCTTCAGGCGCCGCTCGGGCTCGGGCAGTCCAACCGCGTTCAGAAGCTCGATCGCCCGGGCCTGGCGCGCCTTGCCGTCGAGATCGGTGTGAGCCTTGAGTGTTTCCTTGATCTGGTAGCCGACGTTGAAGCACGGGTTGAGGCTCGACATCGGCTCCTGGAAGATCATCGCCATCTCCTTGCCGACGATCTTGCGTCGCTCGCGATCCGAGATGGCGCGCATGTCGCGCCCTTCGAAGGCCATCTCGTCGGCCGAAACGGTCGCAGAACCGGGCAGCAGCCCCATCAGGCCGAGCATCGCGACAGACTTGCCGGAGCCCGATTCGCCGACGATCCCGAGCACCTCGCCCGGCTCGATGGAAATATCGACCCCATCGACGGCCTTGAACGGCCCTGACGCCGTGTCGAAGGTGACGGAGAGGTTGCGGAGGATCAGAAGGGACATGGGCTAGCGTGCCCTCCTGGGATCGCCTGTTTTTCGTCTGTTAGACACTGAGGAGTTCCAAAGCATGGGTCCCATCAAGCCTCTCGTTTGATCGAAGCCGTCGCTGGCGGAAGGACGCAGCCCCTCTCAGCGATGAACGTCTCAAGGGCGCTCAACTCCGTTTCATCTTCGGGTCGAGCGCGTCGCGCAGGCCGTCGCCGACGACGTTGATGGCGAGGACGGTGATCAGGATGGCAAGGCCGGGGAAGGTCACGACCCACCAGGCACGTAGGATGAACTCGCGCGCTTCCGCCAGCATGGTCCCCCACTCCGGCGTCGGCGGCTGGGCGCCCATCCCGAGGAAGCCGAGCGCTGCGGCGTCGAGGATGGCGTTGGAGAAGGACAGGGTCGCCTGGACGATCAGCGGGCCGAGGCAGTTCGGCAGGATCGTCACCACCATCAGCCGGAGCGGACTTGCCCCGACGACGCGGGCGGCGGTGACATATTCGCGCTGCTTTTCCGACATCACCGAGGCTCGGGTCAGACGAACGAAATGCGGCTGCAGCACAAGCGCGATGGCGATCATCGCATTGGTCAGGCCGGGGCCAAGAACCGCGACCAGCACCAGCGCCAGAAGCAGGGAGGGAAAGGCCAGGATGATGTCCATCACCCGCATGATCACGGTGTCGACCCAACCGCCGACATAGCCGGCGATCAGACCGATCGAGATGCCGAACGACACGGCGATGACCACGACGACGACGCCGACGAACAGCGAGTAGCGGGCGCCGAAGATCAGCCGGGAAAGGATGTCGCGGCCAACGGCGTCGGTGCCGAGGAGGTAGCTCAGCCGTCCACCCTCCTGCCAGACAGGAGGGACGAGCAGCGCGTCGCGGTTCTGCAGCACCGCCGAATGGGGCGCGATCAGCGGCGCGAAGATGGCGATCGCGACGATCAGGCAGAAGACGACGAGGCCGACGACCGCGCCCTTGTTTTCGGAGAAGTAGTACCAGAACTCCTCGACCATCAGACGGCGCGGCGATTTTCCGACCTTGTCGTTGCGGTTCCTGTCGCCGCGGCTTGCCTCGACGTCGTCGAGATCGGCGCCGATGCCCTCTTCCGATTCCTGGGCTTCGATATGGCTCATCGCAAGGTTCCTATCGGGCTCGGACGCGGGGGTTGATGACCCCGTAGGTCAGGTCGACCAGAAGGTTGACGAACATGATGACCATGGCGATCAGCAGGAGGCCGCCCTGCACCACCGGGTAGTCGCGGCGAAAGACGCTGTCGACCATCCACTTGCCAATTCCCGGCCAGGAGAAGATCGTCTCGGTGAGGATGGCGCCGGCCATCAGCACCCCGACCTGCAGGCCGATCGTCGTCACCACCGGGATCAGCGCATTGCGCAGCGCGTGGACGCCGACGACGCGAAACTTGTCGAGACCCTTGGCGCGCGCGGTGCGGACATAGTCCTCGCCCAGGACCTCCAGCATCGCCGAACGGGTCTGCCGGGCGATGACGGCGAGCGGAATGGTGGCGAGCACGATCGACGGCAGGACCAGATGCGACAGCGCCGAGGTGAAGGCGCCCTTCTGGCCGGACATCAACGAGTCGATCAGCATGAAGCCGGTCGCCGATGGGAAATAATACAACAGCGAGATGCGGCCCGATACCGGCGTCCAGTGCAGAACGCCCGAGAAGAAAATGATCAGAAGCAGGCCCCACCAGAAGATCGGCATGGAGTATCCCACCAGCGCGGCCCCCATCACCCCCTGGTCGAACCAGGAGCCGCGTTTGACGGCCGCGATCACGCCGGCCGGAATGCCGAGTACGATGGCGATGACGATGGCGCAGAACGAGAGTTCGAGGGTTGCCGGGAAACGAGTGAAAAACTCGCCGGCGACACCCCGCTTGGTGACGATCGAAGTGCCGAAATCGCCGCGGAACAGGCTGAAGAGAAAATCGAAATACTGCACGAAGATCGACCGGTCGTAGCCCAGCGCATGCATGATCGCGGCGTGCCGCGCCGGCGCCATCACGCGCTCGCCCGACATCAGTTCGACCGGATCGCCCGGCAGAAGGCGAATGAAGGCGAAGGCAACGATGGACACACCAATGAAGGTCGGGATCAGGACAAGGATGCGCGAGAGAAGAAAGCGTTGCATCTAGCGGTCCTCGCCGGCGGCCGAGACGGATTTCTCCATTCGCAGGATCGACATGGTGAAGCTCCCCTCCGCGGTTTCCGCATTGTAGTCGACGAGGCCGATGCGAGCCCAGCCGTTCTTTTCGTAAAACGCGATCGCCCGCTCGTTCTGTGGATTGACGACGAGAAAAGCAGTGCCGATCCCACGGCTTGCC